>NZ_JBALEQ010000075.1:0-168090 GCF_036917775.1 Nostoc sp. | reverse complement strand
GTCTAGTCCTCCTATTCTCATCATCGTCTCTAATCCTGTTGAGAATTAGCTTTTAGCTTTTGTTAAGAAAGATGTGACTAATGGATAGCTTTTTTTAAGGGGGGTTAGGGGGGATCAATAAGTGCCTAAAGTCACAGCGAAACACTTTTCAAACAACTTCTAAGGTCATCATATATATAAACCTCGTGTATTTTGAAACCTTGAGTTTTTAAAGAGGCAAACATTTGGGTAGAAGAAAGTAAAGTTTAGTGTCAATGAAAATGCACCTCTCACATAAGATGATAACCTATTAATTGAAGCTTTATGGCTTCCCAGGCAGAAAATTTAACGCCATTAATTGTTGGACATATTTGGCAGAATTACTATTGACTCCAAAGAGCATTAATAAGAGCCTGAGATGATTTATTGGTCTAACGTGTGCAGTTCCCAAGGCTAGAGATATTTTTGAAAAACGTTAGACAATTATTAAAGTATTACCAGTAAGCCCATCAACTGGATCAATCTTCATACAAAACTGGTGCCGCCTCATAGCGACAACACAAAATCGGCCAATGATGCAAATTTTCGGTTAATCATTAGTGCATTACAACAGCACTAAATGCAACTTGAAAATTTAAAACCTTTATAAAACTTTGATTTCAAAGGAGCCAAGTTTATGGCAATTATCAAGGGTACAGATAACAAAAATTACCTTGATTTTCTTTATGGTGGGAATGAGAATGATACCATCATAGGATTTGCGGGAGACGACAACCTTTATGGAGACTTAGGTAATGACTATCTTTATGGTGATGAGGATAATGACAAACTCTATGGAGGCTTAGGTGATGACTATCTTTATGGAGGCTTAGGTAATGACTATTTAAACGGAGAAGAGGGTAATAATAATCTATATGGAGAAGCAGGTAATGATTCCTTCTATGCCGCCAACTCCTCTGGGAACAACCTTTTAGATGGTGGGGCGGGAAATGATGAACTTTACGTTTATAGCTCGACTGGAAATAACACCCTCAAGGGTGGAAGTGGAAACGATACCTTAGATGTTTCCTTCTCTTATGGAAAAAATATCTTAGATGGTGGTTCTGAGGATGATCGTCTTTCTGCTCGTTACGCCATAGGAAACAATACCCTTCGGGGTGGAACCGGAAATGATTATATTGCAGCTGATTTGTCTGCTGGTAATAATGTTCTCGATGGAGGTGATGGAAATGACACCCTTGACATTAATTATCAATGGAAAGGCAAAAATACAGTTTCAGGTGGAAACGGAGCAGACACTTTTTATGCCTATGGAGTTCAGGGCGCTAACACTCTCAATGGTGATAGTGATGACGACTATTTCTATATTAGTAGTCCAGAAACTGTTCTCTATTCCTTGGTAACTCAAACAGTTGATGGAGGAACAGGTAATGATTACTTATACATTGACTATAGTAATGCGATCGCAGGCATCACCTCAACATACGACCCTACAACTAACCAAGGTTCCATTACTGCTGACACAAATCAAGTCCGCTACAAGAATATCGAACGATTAGAGGTCAAAGGTACAGCCTATAACGACAATATTGTAGGCAGTAATGGCGACGATACACTTAACGGCGGTAATGGTGGCGATGACACCCTCAAAGGTGGTGCAGGTAATGACATCTTACGTATTAGCGACAATTCACGTAATACTAATACTGTCTATGGTGGTACAGGTAACGACTTTTTATATGCAGAAGCTACAGGTGGAACGAGCCTACTAGATGGTGGCGATGGCAATGATTATTTATCCATTGCCAATAGCTACTCTGGCTACTTTGGTAGGAGTAATACCCTGAATGGTGGTACAGGTAATGACACCTTAAATGCTAAAGCTACTTATGGTGGTAACTTCTTGAATGGTGGTGCAGGTAATGATCTCATTTACGCAGACTATTCGTCTGGTACGAATATATTAGATGGTGGCGATGGAGATGATTATCTATCTGCTACTGGTGCTGTCTTTCACTTCGATAACACGTTTTTTACTTTGAAGGGCGGTATAGGTAATGACACCTTAAATGCTAACGGTTCATTTAGTACTAATATACTAGATGGTGGTACAGGTAGCGATCGCTTGACTGTTGAAAATTCATATAAGAATAACTTGCTAAATGGTGGTGATGGTAATGATTATCTATCTGCCTTTGGTGCTGACGGTAGTAGTACTCTCAACGGTGGCAACGATAATGATACTCTAATTGGCGGTGATGGGAGTGATGTATTGACTGGTGGTGGTGGTAGTGATTTCCTGACTGGTGGTGCAAATCAAGATACCTTTGTTTTCAATAGTTACAATGAAGGGCTTGATATTATTTACGACTTTGGTACTATTGACCACATTCAAATATCTGCTGTGGGTTTCGGTGGCAGTTTATCACCAAGTTCAATCCTTCCTAGTCAATTTACCCTCGGCACAACTGCAACAACAACAGATCAGCGATTGATTTTTGACAGTAGCTCAGGGGCGCTTTACTTCGACCAAGATGGTAGCAATAGTGGATTTGCTCAGAAAAAATTCGCACAATTAAACGGCGTATCTTCACTAAGCGTCAGCAACTTTGTAGTTGTTTAATCCATTTTGGTTTTCCTGACATCAACGCAACCCAAGCTTTTCGTGAATTAACTGTTTCTCCCTAGTAGTGTGCCAAGGCAACAATGTTTGGTAGTACATCCATTTTTTTGATGGTTTCAAAGGGAGAAACAGATCAAGCGATCGCCTCGACTATTCGAGTCCATATTTCGACCGTCGAGCGGACACCAGAACAATTTGTCATCGGTGTTAAAGTAGAAACAACAGAATAAGGTGCTTGGTATGAAAATCTGACTTTTTTTGTAACTGGTAAAAAGGTTTAGAGCAAACTCTAATTTTCTATTGTATTGAGCCAATTCATTAAATCAGCCTCACTAGCAAAATCTAGTAATACTTCACCCAAGTTTTCTAACTGAGCTAGGGACAACTCTTGCAAGCGAGATTGTAACTGAGAATTAATTGAACCAAGCCGACGAGTTAATAGACGTATCACTAGCCTTAGTTCTGATTGTCTTCCTTGTTCGATACCTTGTTCAAGACCTTGTTCGATACCTTGTTCGATACCTTGTTCGATACCTTGTTCAAGACCTTGTTCAAGACCTCGTTGTCTACCTTCTTGGAGCCCTTCTTGGAGAATTTCTTGATAAATGGTAGATTCTCTCATATCTTCTTTCCTCAAAAACTGACGAATGAGTTCTGGCTCGAATACCAACCCTGCTAGAAGTTGGGTACATACCGAGATACTCTGTTTGGTGGCTTCTTCTTCAATCATACTCACCTGAACTGCTACCTGTTGCAGTAAGCTTTGAGGAGAATCTGTTCGCGCCAAAGTTGCCAGAGGTAATAAACCAGGAGATAACAGTAAAGGTTCTGGGTCTTGTTCCCAGATTCGGATGACGCGGTAACGGTGGCTAGTATTGCGGGCGGTAAATTGATCTACAAATACAGCTTCTGAATTTGTCGGTTTAAGAAAAATCACTACCTGCTCGATATCACAATTGTATTGTCGATATAGCCGCACCCAATAATCCAACATCCGCAGTGGCAAGGGTGGAGTCGATGCTGGTAAGGTTTGAAACTCTAAATGCAGTATTTGATTGGCAGTTTGCAAAAAGGTTACTGAATCAGCACGAATTGGTTCTTGATTTAATTCTGTTTTGAGAATCTGGATATCTCTTGTCTCAGATGCAAGTAAGTAGCGGATAAAATCTTCTGGATACTGCTCAACCAGATATTTCAGGGTGTTATCGTATGTCACTGTGATATCAGTTTGGACATAAACTCATGTAGAGACGTGATATCGCTACATGGTTTGTTCATAAAAATTTAAGTTTAGGTGTTGTTTATTGTTAGCGCTACTCTACGAAAAAGGCTGTTCGCTCATAGCGCTAACATTTAAATTTGGTGTCTTTTCAAAATTACATTGTCAAAGATTGAGGATTTGTCTCAATCAATTTTGCTAAATCTTGCAAGAACGCCGCAGCATGGGCACCGTAAATAATGCGGTGGTCAGAAGTAATATTCACCTGCATTTGTTGCCGCACGGCAAATAAACCGTCGGGTGTTGCTACTACTTGCGGACGGGATGCCCCGATCGCTAAAATTGAACCTTGTCCAGGCGGCAAAATCGCATCAAACTTATCTACGCCAAACATCCCCAAATTAGACAGGGTAAAAGTACCACTGTTATATTCTTGGGGCTGTAATTGTTTTGCTCTGGCACGTTCTACCAAAGACTTCCAAGTACGCGATAGAGAATAAATATCCACTGCGTCTGCATTTTGCAACACAGGTGTAATTAATCCGCCATCATCCATCGCTACGGCTACGGAAATGTTGATATCAGAATGATAAACAATACCCTGGTCTGAATAGCTAGCATTTAACAATGGGTGTTTTTGCAATGTCACTGCTACAGCTTTCGCCAGTAGCGCTGTCATTGTCACGCCTTTGGATTTAATTTGTTTATAAAGTTTGTCTAATCCGTCAGTGGTAATTGTATAACCGACACGGAAGACGGGCACGGATATGGTGGCTACCATGTTCCGCACGACAGCATTTTGAAAGGTAGTTAAAGGTACGATTTGACCAGGAACAGCCGCTACCACTGGTGTGGGCGCTGGTGTCCGAGGTGCTGGGGATGCAACTGGAGCGCTGGTTGGTACAGGCGCTGGTGGGGCAACTGGGGCAGTAGCAGGTTGTTTGCCCTTATTGGACAATGCTTCTACATCTTCAGCGACAATACGACCGTGGGGGCCACTGCCTTGGAGTGTAGTTAAATCAACTTTGAGTTCTTTGGCTAATTTGCGGGCACGGGGTGAAACTACAAGTCTGCCTTCTTTGTGATTAGAGCCGTTTTGAGACGCTAAGGCAGGTGTTGCAACTGAGGCTGTGGCGGGAATTGGCTCAGGGGCAGAGGTAGTAGTAGCAGCCACACCAGAGGAATTGGCAAGAGATTTCGCCTGTTCAATTTCAGCTTCAGTTTCGGCTATGAAGGCGATCGCAGATCCTACCGGGGCAGTTTCACCAGCTTCAACGATGATATGTGCCAGAAAGCCTTCATAAAAGGTTTCTACATCCATATCTGCCTTATCTGACTCTACAACCACCACTGTTTCGCCTTTTTCCACTTTGTCCCCTGGCGATTTCACCCAGGAGACGATTTTGCCTTCCGTCATGGTGGAACTCAGCGCCGGCATAAATACTTCATGAATGCTCATAGGGTGGTTTGGAAATCAATGGTTTATGGACTTTAACAGCTTTCATCAGATCGAATTGTATCTTGGCGGGAGAGTTTTGGGCTGGAGATTTTATATTTTAGATTGGGAATTGGGAATTGGAAGACTACTCCCACCTTTTTGTACAGACGCGATTAATCGCGTCTCTTAACCCCAGGAACCTAAATATGAATTGGATGTCTATAATACAGAGCAATCCTTAAGGGTTAGCCAATATCTCGCTCTCGTTTTAATCGTTGACTTGCAAAAACCACCATGAGTTTCTACAGATTAAATGGGATTGCTATTTATACTTCCTCATACCGGATGCTTAAGATACAAGAGCTGCTCACAGGTAGAGGATATGGGATGCAGTTCAATCTAGAATTCAAAATTGGTAATAAACCTATTTGAAATTCCTGTTTACTTTTATGTCGGCAAAGCTAAAATTCTTTTTGATTCTGATACTAGGTATCTTTGCCACTACTGGAGCTGGAGTATATATTACCCAGCGCCAGCAATCTGCACCGATTGTTGAGACTAGTTATGGTCAAACCAAGGAGGTGAGGGCAATACATCAATCTCAAGAGGTTGTGGCATACTCAGAGCGTTTCGATTATAAAACTATACCTTTAGGAAATATCAACTCATCTCTCCAAGGAAGCGATCCTGCTACCCTCGCTCTGAATGCCTTTGACAACATAGCACCAGTGGGAGGAACGCGAAAGGTAGAGGTAGCTTATCCACAACGAAATCAGGCTTTAGTAACGATTACCCAATTCAAGCGGGGTGATGATGCAGTTAGTGCAGTTAAATATCGAGTTGAGATGTCAGCCTTCGGGCGATCGCTATTTATTAGTTCTCCTCCAGTCTGGCAAATTGTTTGGGCTGGCTCCCAGGTAGAATGTTCGGCTGGGAGCCTCTCCCGCACTAAGTTAAATCACATTTGTCATTAGTCATTGGTCATTGGTCATTAGTCATTGGTCATTGGCCATTAGTTATTGCTCACAAAACAAATGACAAAGGACAAAGGACAAAGGACAACGGACAAATGACAAATGACAAATTTAAATGTCACCACGAATTTCTTCTACAACGCCATCGCGCAGAACGATTTCGACTTGCATTTTGCTAATCAGGTTATCTCCTATCTCTACCCGGAAAAAGCCTTCCATTTGGAATTGGTTGACTTCCTGATCTTGCTGGAGAAACTGCACTTGCTGGAGATTTTGCAGCAACTGATTTTTTTGTTCTAGAAATTCACTTTTCTTTTGATTGACTTGGAGTTGGATATTGTCAATCTGTTGGAGGGTCTGGGGCCCGGGTGGTTGCAGACTCTGCTTTTGAATTGCTGCGATCGCTCTTTGTCCTTCTACGTCTAGCTGTTGCAGTTGCTGATCGAGTTGATTGATCTGGGTTTGCAGCTGCTGTTGTACTTCCTCTTTCCAAAGGGGAGTCACAATAACTTTGACGTTGACGACGCGTTTCAGAAGCAAATTAGATTTGGAGACATCCATAAATATTTCACGTTCACTCTTTACAGTTGGGAGGTGGAATTATCAGGCAAACATGCCGTCAATAATATCGCGATAACGTTCCGTGACGATATGTCGCCGAACTTTTAGTGTTTGTGTCATCAAACCATTTTCGATAGAAAACGGTTCTAGAATGAGTTTGAATGTCCCAATGCGGTCATCCGGTCGATAGCCTGGACGATTTTGCACTTCTCGATTCAATTCTTGCCGAAATAAATCCTGGATCATTCTACTCTCCAAGTCAATTTTTTGACTAGGTGAAGAAGTGGCCGGATCGTTCTGCGCCCATTTTTCTAGGGCTTCGACATTGGGGACAATCAAGGCTCCCAGACTGCGCTGATCTTGGCCGACGAGCATAATTTGATCGATGTAGGGCGATCGCAAACACGCGTCTTCGATCGGCTGCGGCTCGATGTTTTCCCCGTTAGTCAATACAATCGTATCCTTTGCTCTGCCAGTCAGCACTAAATCGTCTTGTGGTGTCAACCAGCCCAAATCGCCGCTATCAAACCAACCTTCAGCATCAATTGCTTTCGCTGTGGCTTCCGGATTTTGGTAATAGCCTTGCATAATCTGCGGCCCCCTCAACAATACTAAGCCTCGCTTCTCTATTGGCAAAGGCGCTTTTGTCTCAGGATCTACGATTTTAGCTTCTGTAGCGGGGAGTGGTAGCCCTGATGCACCAATCAAATTTCGCCAAGGACGGCGCACATGGGTAACAGGAGAAGTTTCTGTCAAGCCATAGCCTTGCAAAATCTGCACATCGATAATTTCAAAGAAGTTATCGATGTGTCTGGGAAGCGCACCGCCGCCGCTAATCATCTGCTTGACGTGTCCACCTGTGGCTTCTCGCACCTTGGCATAAACTAGTCGTTCTCCCAAGGCGTGGAGGGGTAATAAAGCCAATGCTTGGATCTTAGCTGCTAATCGCTCGATGGGTGAAGCATGAAGATTATTTAAATCCAATCCCTGAGCAACTCGCCGCGCTTTAATATATTTGTCGCTAATGCCCAACAAAAAGTTAATTAGGCGTTGTTTTTTGGCTGGTTGTTCGCGGAACTGCTTTTGCACTCCTTCATAAATCGATTCCCACAGGCGGGGTACACCCACCATATAATTAGGTTTAAATTGTCTCAAATCTCCTTTCACAGAACGCAAGTTGGTATAAACTTGCGTGCAACCTTGAGATAGTAGGTAATATTCAACAGTCCGCTCGTAGCTATGCCACGAAGGTAGAATACTGAGAACAATGTCGCCCGCATTTGGTTGTAATACTGTGCCAAAGGTGATCACTTGGTGCATCAAATTTTTATAAGACAGCATTACACCCTTCGGTTTACCTGTAGTACCAGAGGTATAAATTAGGGTTGCCAAAGCATCACGATTTTGTTTAACTGGCACAAAATTATGATTTTTCCCAATTTCGATCAGCTGTGTAAAATTCAGCACCTTTAGAGGTTCGCCCGTTGGTGGTACTTCATCTGAAACTAAGATCGCAAACTGAATTGGTAAATCGTTGAGACGGTCTTGTAGTTTTTTAAGTGTCTTTAAATCCTCAACTACTATTGCTGTACTGCCGCTATTAGCGATGATAAACAGCAATTCTTCTTTTTCCGCTTGGGAACTACGTACCGCATCAACTGCACCAGCAGCCATTATGCCTTGATCGGCAATAAACCACCGGGGACTGTTGTCAGAAATTAAGGAAATGCGATCGCCTAGCTTCACTCCCAACGCCTGTAACCCAGCAGCAAATAATTGTATTTGCTCCGCTAACTGTGTATAAGTAATCACAATTTCTGGTTTGGCGTGAGGACTGCGGAGGGCAACAACATCACCAAATCGTTGAGATGCCAAAGGCCAAACTTCTGGTAGTGATTCCACTTTTGTGTAATCTACCAACTGCTTTAATGCCTCACGTTCTTGCTCACTGATGTTAGATAAAAAAGAAGACGCGGTTTGGGTTTTTGACATAACACCTTACCTAAAATATTGTAAATTAATTGTTTTTCCAGTTTATTTTGTTATCCCGCTACAATAACCGTCCTTATTATCCACATTCCTTGCTGTGTATAATAATTCCAGGAATTCCACGTTTATATTTACAAAAATTTATGTTAAAGTGAGTTTACATAGAGTGCAAGCAATAGATGGGCTGAACATTAATCCTACACATAATATTATGCTTGCACTTCAAAACAGCGATGTCTACGACGGGCTACGCCTACGCCTATTTTTCACAGGAGATGATTACCTATGAATTTTATAGACGCTATACTGCTAACGCTGCTCAATATTACTATTTGCATAGCGTTTCCTAAGCTTGTAGCAATCTTTCTGGCTGATAAAACCAAACCTAATGGAATGTCGCGGAACGGTTCAAAATTGCAAACAGCCAAAATTGGACTTACGAGTTTTCCTTATTGTACAGTGTACTCACTAACAGGTAGTCAATACTGCAAATTCAGTCCTGATTTTTGTTCTAAGTGTTCTCCAAATTGATCGATTGTTTGCCAAATTGGAGAAATTTATTTTTTCCAGCAGCTATATTTTTGCATTCCAAATAATAGTTTATGCGTCTACTTATTCAAGCGATTACGCTAAAGCTGATTCGACTATGATTGCTGAAACTCTTATGCTGTAAGTATTTATCATTTTCACACAAGCTTATTGAACAGTACGTACATACTTTCACAGTGCGATCGCGCCGTTCAGTAGTAGAATATGTTTCGATTGTAATAATTGAAACTCTGCAACCCCCAGATCCCCGACTTCTTTAAGAAGTTGGGGATCTTTGTTTCTCAGAAATGATTCAGGATGGCTAAAAAGATTGTAAAAACCCGATATAATCGCATCTTTTGCCTTAACCGAAGAATATTACTAAGCCCTCTAAGACTCGAAAGGCAAGGCTAAAGACTACTTGCAACTCTTAGGCTTCCGCTACACCTTTGTTTCCTTGCCAGAGTTTAACTCAGTATAATTACTAATTGAAGTTAGAGTACATATATAACTAATATAACCATTAATATATTAATTGTTAAATCTATTACATGAGAGTCAAACAGCTTTAACGCCCAAACAGTCGAAAGTTGGTCAGTTTATTAAGAAACTTCACAAACTTCTAGAATTGACCAAAGAAAAGTTTGCAGCAAGCATTGTTCGTAATGAGCGATGAATTGCTCATAGCAAGACTACAAACCTAATATATGCAGCTGGCTATTTAGAGGATGTTTTAAAAGTCCCCTTATCGGTATCAAAAGTTCAGATCCCCCTAAATCCCCCGATAAATTGGGGGACTTTAATTCCGGTTTGCCCCTTTTTTAAGGAGGGTTAGGGGGGATCTAGAAGTACTTAAAATCGCAGCCAAACACTTTTAAAACAACCTCTTACATTAAAAGAAGATTATGTCCAAAAATTTTTGCAACATATCTTGATTATTTACACATTCAACTATTAATTGAAAATAACAGGTTTTACCATGATTCGGAAACAGATAACAGAGTTTTCTCTAGAAGACGGCACAAAGTTTTTAGCTGAGGTTGATGAGCCAGAAAATAGCAATTCTCTTGTACGTGTTGCCAGACCAGATGCTGGTCAAATAGTATTTGAAGCTAAAAAGAAATTTGATGAAGTATTGGATCAAATACAACCTGTAGCTTCAGCAATTATCACCAAACTGAGTCAGCTTAATACACCTGCTGATGAGGTAGAGGTGAAATTTGGTATTAAGTTAAATGCTGTTGCGGGTGCAATTTTCACTTCTGTAGGTGGTGAGGCTAACTACGAAATTACCTTGAAATGGAAGCAAGACAAGGCATAGTAACCTATGGCATCGATTGCAGATAATTATATTCCAGCTTTTAGATCAGCGATCGCTCGGATTTTTCATCCGAGTGGTGCGGTAGTTGGTGTAGGTTTTTTAGTGTCAGGGCGAAGTAAAAATTATATCCTGACATGCGCTCATGTTGTTACCTTGGCTCTATCTTTACCACAGGATATAGTTGAAGCTCCTATTAATGATATTTACTTCGATTTCCCCCTAATTGCATGGGGGCAAAAACTAAAAGCTAAAGTTGTCTTTTGGCAACCTGTTGTCAACAACCTATCAACCTCCGAACCTGAAGATATAGCTGGGTTGCAAATCGAAGGACAGTTACCTCATGAAGCGCAACCTATCAAGCTAATCTCAGCCAGTAACGTTTGGGAGCATCCTTTTCGCATATTTGGTTTTCCTCACGGACACAATGATGGCGTTTGGTCTACGGGGGTGTTGCGAGATGGGCAAGGAAAGGGATGGGTGCAATTAGAAGATAGCAAGGTAACTGGCTACAGGATAGAACCGGGCTTTAGTGGTGCGCCTATATGGGATGAAACCCTTGCAGGAGTAGTTGGTATGGCTGTAGCGGCGGAGAAACAGCGAGAAGATATCAAGACTGCTTTCATGATTCCGGCGGACGTATTGAGCAAAGCATGGGATGAAATAACCTTGCCGATTTCATCAAATGCACAAACTCAGAATAGCCCCAGCCGGGTACAACAACTCAAAATCAAGACTTTGCAACAACGCTTTGAGGTTCTAAGCAGTGACTACGAAGCAGCTTACAACCAGCTTAACTATACACTCGCTGCGAGCGATCGCAATATCATTCAACGCCAAATCAACACCATACTCCAAGAACTCGGTCGAGTAGAAAGCGAACTTAATGCCATTTAAATGCAATGAAAAATTCCTTATATTTACGAAAGAAGTCTCTTGAGCAGTTAATAGCCCGTTTAACCACTGACATTGAAAGTCTCAGCAACCAAATAGGGTGGACGCTAAATAATGTACAGAAAAATCAATTAGAAAGGCAACTTGAGGATAAATTTAAGGAAATAGAAAAAGCTGAATTAGAGTTAAAAAAGCTAAATCAAGAAACTCTAGAGCAAGTTGATCCTGATAAAATACCATTCACTAATCGGGATGCTGCAATTAGTGATATTACAGCAAATAATTCTCCTACTTATCGTCTGATAACGGCTCCTAAAGGTTATGGAAAAACAGCATTTCTCAAACAGATCCAGAAGCGCTTTCAAGAATTACAATGGTGTTGCGCTTATGCTTCCATGTCTGGAGATCAAAATATTGAAGACTTAGAAAAAGAATTAGCAATTTCTCTCAATCTCCAGATTCAAGAAGGAAATGATTTGCCTTGGGGAGAACGCTTAGGTTTATTATTACATAGAAATTGGGCTATGTGGCAATTGCAGGGACAGAAAGGTATTGTATTACTAATCGATCTTGATGGAAATGCCCCACAAAAACAGCGTTTAAGCGAAATTTTTGTTCAGCTTAAAGAATTAGGATGGAGAATTGAAAATTGTTTGAAAGAATTACAATTCTTTAAAGATAATTCCAAGAGTCTTCGAGTTGTAATTGCAGCCCGATGTCTTACCGATCTTCCTCCAGATCGGATTCTTCCTAAACTAATCCTCTCACCTTTTAACTGGGAAGTTATTCAAGATACCGCGACCAAATATCTCAAGCCGATTGAGATGACTTCTGAAAGTCTTGCACTACTAGCAGGACACTTACTTTATCTAACTGGTGGACATCCAGGGGGGATTGCTGAAGCCCTAAAAGTTTATCGAGGTGGTGGTTACACAGTTAATTTATTTTTAAAAAGTTATGGAAGTAAATTATGGGAAAGAACTCTAAAGCATTGTAGAGATCAGATTAAAGAAAGCTTGACTAAAGAAAACAATCATCTCTATGAATCTATTGAGAAACTGAGTATATTTCCCATACTAAATGGAAATTGGATATTAAAGGAAGCTGTTAGAAGATTTCAGCTACCTTTCAGTGATGATAGCTTTAAATTAAACGCAGAACTAACAAAAACATCAATTTTTACTCGTGACAAAACGATTATCAAAGATGGAATGACCCGTCGGCTTCTAGTTATTGGTCTTCTCCGAGAAAGCTCACCTGATAGCTTTCAAAAGCTTTGTAGCGAAGCAGCTCAAATTTGCTGGGAATATGTTCACGAGCTTAAATCTAAGAATGATTCTGCGGTAGCAGGAACTTGGTCAATGCAGTATTTTTTTCAAAGCCTTCAGCAACATGCTGGATTTATCAATTGTGGTGGCGATAGTTTAGCTTATAGACAAGAACTTCGCAGAACTTTCTTTGATGAAACTGTTGAAGAAACTATTGGAATATTCCGTAATACAGATCGAGAGCAAACCCATGAATTTCTATCTACGCTGAAATCTGAAGTTGAGCATGACTGGGAATTTCAATTTCTGGTAAATTACTATCTCCACAATGACGAATATAATGATACACCCTATAGATGTTTAATTCATAAGCTTGATGAAGCTATTCAAAATAATTAACTCAGGAGCCTATTATGTCTGAAATAGATAAATTAGAGTTTGTTGGTCGTGAAGAACATCTGAATCGAATTATTACCCTTGTTCAAAAAGCTAATAAACTTCATGTTGTTTTGGTGGAGGGTAGAGGCGGAATTGGCAAAACTTGGTTGCTTAATGAATTACAAAACCGCCTCAACCAAGTAAACATTGGAACCAGTGAAATTATTGATTGTGATACTCCTGTTTTTAATGATGCAGAAGATTTATGCACTCAAATCGCCAAGCAATTGTATGAGAATACATATCAAGAATGGCTGCTCCGGTTACGACAACTACGAGAAGATGAAAACCACCTCAGTCAAACTGCATACCAAGAAGAACGCAGACAACTTGAAAAGTTTTTAGTCGATGAAATTAACCGAAAATCTAAACAACAGAGATTAGTATTTTTAATTGATACGGTTGAGAAGTTAGGACAAGCAGAGCGAAGAACGGAAGTTTGGGAATATATTGGTAATCTATGCCAGCAACTAGATAACGCCGTATTGATTTTAGCAGGTCGCCCTAGTATTGCTCGTCAAATTTTGGAAAAGTCGTTTACAGAAGCAGAACTAACCTATTTGGAGTTAAATGAATTTACTCATGAGGATGTACAGACATACATTCTTTCCAAAGAGGAGCAACTTCATTTTAGTCTTGGGAAAGACTTAGTTCAAAAGATCATAGTTCTTTCTGGTGGTAGCCCCATTATGATTGAATTTGGAGTAGAGTATGCTTATCGAGAAGTTATTCCAGATTGGTTAGAGACTGAAGATATAAAAACTATTCCATCTAGGTTGGAAAAAACGGGTGGATTTGAAGCTGAGATGGTTCGACATATTACGCAGCTTCGGACATCAATGGATAGGTTAACCCTCTTACTTTCACGTATTTATCCATTAGATAGTTCTGATATTGCTAATCTATTAGAACTATCAATAGAAGATGCTAAAAGATTATTTATTGATGCACAGAGCTACTTTTTTATCAAACCAGTAATCAGTGGTTCTCAAATAGCATTGCATGATATTGTGCGAGACTTGGTTAATAAATATGTATGGGCAGATATTGACCCAGATTTTGAATGGAGAAAACGAGATAGTCGGATTGCAGCCAAATATTTTGAACAAAAAGATTATGATTTAAGCCCACAAAAAAGGAACCTAGAGGTTCAACGTTACTCTGATGATTATCATCAAGTCGCTAACATTGAGTTTCTGATTGAAGAAGTTAAACAGCTACGGGAATTTAATACTATCCGATGGCTAGAGAATGCTTTATATGCCGATTCGATAAAAGGCTTTGAAACTTGGCGGGAAGTGACTGATAGGATACGCCGTCAAGCTAAGAAATTTAGCTTTGTCAAACAACTGGTAGCAATTGCTCAAGGGTTTGAAAAAGACCTAAGCCCCGATCAAAAACTGAAGTTGATTACTTTTGAATCAAGGATTGATCACGCACTTAAAGACAAAAATAAAGCAGAATTTAATGTAAAAAAGCTAGAGGTAATGCTATCCGAACAATCTTCTAATTCTTCTCATAAAGCAGATATTTGCAATGTCTTGGGAATGTTAAATACCAAGTTACATCTTTATGATGAAGCCTTGAAATATCAGCAAGAGTGTTTATCCCTAGTTCAAAGCAATAACCTATCATCTGCTATTCCTGGTGTAGCTAACCAAGTTGGTTATCTTTATCGACAACTCAACAACTTTAAAGAGGCTGAAAAATATTACAAACTAGGTTGGGATGCTGCTATGGAAGTTGACACTCCTGACAAAGGCTTAACTCAAGTTATGGCTAGCATTCAGAATAACTTGGGGTACTTATACGGACTACAAAAAGATTCTGTAAAGGCTGAACAGTGTTTTAAGGCTGCTATTGATATGTGGTTGAGTGTTGAGAGTAAACGCGAAATAGCCGATGCTGAAATTGCCTCTGCTGCTATTTCAGTAAATGAGGGGAACTATGTTAAGGCTAAACACCTACTTGAACGAGCGTTAAGCCGTTGCGACAACGAGGAAAACGATAATCGAATATTGTGTAGGGCATACTTTCAGTTAGGCTTAAATCAATGGTTTAGTGCCGAGTTAGTAAACGAAGCCATTTGGGATGTGACACAGGTAGAGTGGGATCTAAATCTACTCAGTCAAGCTCAAGATGCTTTAGAAAAAAGCCTGAGACTGGCAGAGAAATACGGAATTGAAGAGGAATTACCTGGAATTTTGCACCAAACGGCCAGTGTTTACTGGCATCTTGGGTTTCAAAAGTGCGATCGCTCTTTGCAAGAACAAGCTCTCAAACTCAACGATCGCTCTTACCACACTAGTCTAGAGTACAATGACAGGCGGTATGCCATCGATAGCCTGGTAGGGAAAGCAGAGTTTGATTATTATGTAAAAGCATACCAGCATATTTCAGATTATGCACGAGAACTTAGCGATCGCTTCCAGTCATATCAAAATACCTATCAACTGTACTTTGGTAGGATGTTACGGATAGAAGGTGATGTGGCATTTCAACAGGCGAACTACGATCTTGCCTTTGCAAAATATGCTCAAGGCATACCCCAAATCTTCCAGGATGGAGGTTTTGGCCCCTATTCTATCCAACATGAGTTAAATCTGCTGCAAAAGAAAATCGAACGTTTGCCTATAGAACTTTCTAAAACCCTAATCCAGCAACTCAAACATCAGTGGCAAGATAATAAAGCTCTCAAGGAATGGTGCGATCAACAAATGTTTTTGACTAGAATCCGTGCAACAAAACAGCCATCTTCTCATGCTTAGTAAAAAAATTGATCGACCCAGAATTTTAGTTTCTCTCAATTCTACCTGCGTACCAACTGGACAATGCGATTGTGATGGAGGGGATTGTGCCTGTGACTTATCCCCTTTAGCAGAATTAGGCTCAGATACATCATTATCTCTAGGAATATTTGAGACAGAGTTTGTGATATCTCCCAATTCGCAAATAATGAATCTAGATAATACTTACTCTATCTGTTATGGAACTAATCATAAAGTAGCAGTTCTAAATCAATCTGCATTAGATTTACGAAATATATTTACAAATTCTCATAAATTAGATGATATCACAAAAGAGAATTATCATATTAGCCAAATAGACTTACAGACAGCTATTCAGGAACTATATCAAGCCCGTTTAATTGTTCCTAAAAATAGTTCATTTAACCTAAATGAAATACCAGAAACTTTATCTGCATGGTTACATATCACCGATCGCTGTAACTTAAGATGTGACTACTGCTATCTTCCTCATTTAGCTAGGGATATGTCAATAGAGATAGGCAGAGCAGCTGTTGAATCTACATTTCGCTCTGCTAGCTTACATAATTACCGCCGCGTCAAACTGAAGTATGCCGGAGGAGAAGCATTATTATGCTCTCCTTTAATTAAAGAACTACATTTATATGCTCAATCACTTAGCAAAGAAAGAGGCATTATATTAGATGGAGTTGTTCTCAGTAATGGAACATTGATTACGCCTGAAATTATCGAGATGCTTAAAATATTGAATCTGCGTCTCATGATTTCACTAGATGGATTATCAGATTTCCACAATATCCAACGAAATTATGCAGGTGGAAAGGGATCGTTTCAAGATGTTGAACGAGGTATTAAGATTGCTTTGCAAAATGGGTTGATACCCGATATTTCAATCACCATTAGCGGGCGCAATGCAGAAGGATTACCCGATCTGATTGAATGGATATTAGAGCATAATCTGCCCTTTAGTTTCAACTTTTATCGTGAAAATGAACTGTCAGCTTCTTACGAAGATTTGCAACTAGAAGAATCTAGAATGATTAAGGGAATGTTAGCAGCATTCAAAGTTATTGAATTGAAATTACCTAATCGAAGCTTATTAGGTTCATTAGTTGATCGTGCTAATTTAGCATCTCCTCATAAACGAACTTGTGGAGTTGGGCAAAGCTATCTTGTGTTTGATTATCAAGGACAAATTGCCAAATGTCAGATGCAGCTACATAAAACTATATCCTCTGTTGATGCTCAAGATCCTTTAACTGTTGTGCGACAAGATAAAACAGGTATTCAGAATTTATCTGTTGAAGAAAAAGAAGGCTGTCGTAAATGTGAGTGGAAATACTGGTGTACGGGTGGATGCTCTTTGGCTACGTTTAAGGCTACAGGTCGTTATGATATTCAATCTCCAAATTGCAATATTTATAAAGCTCTATATCCTGAAGCTCTCCGCTTAGAGGGCTTACGCCTTCTCAAATATAGTTAAGTTAGCTAATTTCACTTCTTACCTCTGTGTTCTCTGCATCTCTGTGGTTAAATTAATTACTTTTTAACCGCAGAGGCACAGAGAACGCAGAGAAAAAAGACATTTTACCCACTCAGTGCTGAGTACCTGGGCTTAGAGTAAATTTAAGAAAAGTACTCAGTACTTCCGCACTACGGTAAAAGCCCCGCCCGCGCGGTCTCTCAACTCAGCACTCAGCACTTGGAACTCAGCACTCTTCATGAGTCGAATTGAAATTATAAGAATATATTTAGTTAGCTTATAACCGATAAAAGAAATTAAAATGCTGCTTTGAAGCAATTGTACTAATTTTGCTGCAAACTAAAAATATAGTAAACACCAATTTTGAAATAAGGACGATCGCACATGAGTTTAATAGATGGTATATTACTGACGCTGCTAAACACTGTTGCTTGCCTTGCGCTGCCTAAATTGCTAGTAATTCTGTCTGCAAAAAGCCAAAACACTTCACCATCGCGCTCTACTGCAACATCAAAAGATTCTAATTCTGAAATCCCCAGTTTTTCGTAATATAAGCTGATTGTGTCTAGATATCGCTTTGATGAGGAGAAAATTTAGTTATTGGTGCAAAGCGATATCTTAATGAAAGTTATGCACATTTTTTTCGGAAAATAATAAGTGTGCATACTTTCAAAAAATAAAATTTTATAGACAAAAAAGCTGGTCTAGAATACAGCGAAAACCTAGGAAATAGAGAATAATTATAGTATTACTACTAAATAAAGCTTTTAGCAGCTTGATTTGAATTTGTTACCGCAATTTTTTGTTATTCTTTATTTTGCTGTAATCTTTTTAGGTCTGACGATAATAAAAAATCCAAGCAAAGTAAAAACTAACATTTGCCAAGTCACCAAATTCCAGCCACCAAGATTCCAGCATAATAAACCAATACTAGTACCTACAGCACCACCGATAAAATAGATAGTTATGTAAACTGTGTTAATACGACTATTTGATTGAGCATCAAGAGTGTATATCCTTGCGACATTGGTGACTTGGATTGCTTGTACACCTACATCTAGTAACAATACAGCAACAGCGATCGCGATCGCTGAATTAGAAGCAATTTTAGCAATTACTAAACTTGCAATCACGAGCGATACAGCAATTGTCAAGGAACGTTGCGAGTTACCTCGATCGGCTAGTTTACCAAAAACTGGTGCCATCAATGCACCTGCAATCGCCACAAAGCCATACATCCCAATTGTGTCAGATTGAAAATTAAAAGGCGCACCGCTTAAATGGAAAGTTAGTGTTGTCCAAAATGAGCAAAATACACCAAACAATAACCCGCCAATTAAAGACGCTTCTCTTAACAAAGAAAAACGTTTGAATTGTTGAATTGTTGAGTTTAATAATTCCAAGTAATAACCGTTAAATTCATTTTTGACATTAGGTAAATATATATTTAGTAAGACAGTAACAATCAAAACCATTACTGCCGAAAATCCATATACATAACGCCAATTCAACCATTCAGCAATATATCCACTAAAAACCCTTGCTCCTAAAACTCCAATCAATATACCAGTAAAAATGTAGCCTACAGTTTTGCCTGTAGTTACTCTATCTATACTTGCTGCTAAGGGAAGAATAACCTGAGCCGATACTGTCGCAATCCCAATCGCTACGCTCAATATCCAAACTTCAATGATGTTTTGTGAAAACGTCATGAGTATCAACAAAAAAAACAAACATATCAGTAAGGAAAGAATTAGTTTTTTCTTGTTGATTTTATCGCCCAAGGGGATTAAAAAGAAAAGCCCGAAACCGTAACCAACTTGTGAAAGCACAGATATGCTACCCACTTCGCCTTCACCGACGCGAAAAGAAGATGCAATATCTTTGAGGATTGGCTGATTATAATAAATGTTAGCAACGCAGACACCAGATGCGATCGCCATAATCAGTACCTGGACTTTAGTTAATCCGCTACTTGAGATTTGTTTTTCCATTCAACCTAATCTTTATACAGGAAAAAACTGGTTTACAGTACAGCTAAAACCAGGCAATAGCGGATAAATTAGATTATCACTACTAAATAAAGTTGCTACCAATTTTAGTTGATTTTCTTCACGCCGATAGACCTCTAGTTTACGCGATCGCCAATCAGCAATCCAATATTCTTTTACTCCTCTGGAAGAATAAAGTTTAAGTTTAGCTTCTTTATCTCGTCTTAGGTCTTCGTTGCTAGCAGACAAAACTTCGACTACTAAATCTGGTGCGCCAGTTAAATGTCCCGCTTCATCCAATGTTAGCGCCAAGGTTTCTTTAGTAGCCCAAACTACATCAGGAATCACATTATCTGATTCTGAAAACAAAACGCCGGGGTTGATTACAGCTTCTCCTAAACCAGTAGAATCTGACCAAACATCAAGTTGTCGAAAAATCTTGCCACAAGTTTGCTGATGTTTAAAGTGAGGTGCCCTAGTCATAAATAATTCTCCATCAACTATCTCGTAGCGCGTCCCCTCATTTTCTGCGAAGAGTTCCACATCCTGAGTTGTCCAGCGTACTCCTGTATTAAGAATCTGACTCATCGGCTAACTCCTTTAATCTGGCTCTTGTATTTTAATCATAAAAGGATGTTTGAAAATTCACAGAGTATATTCAACAGGGCTATTTTTTTCTAGACATAAACCGCCCATAAAAGCTTAAACATCCATATATTTGAGATGAGAAAAAAACTTGGAGGTTAAATCATGCCTTGGGAAATAACTGCTGAGGAGTTGCTGGCTCGGTATGCTGATGGAGAGCGAAACTTTGCTGGGATTGAGTTGATTCAATCCGAGGGTGTTCCCCTCGACAGTTCGATTGACCTCGAAGGGGCTATTTTGAGAGATATCAACTTGCGCGGTGCCTATTTGAGACAAGCCGATTTGTGTAGAGCCGATTTGACTGGAGCCGATTTGTTTGGTGTTTCCTTGGAAGGCGCTTGGTTGAAACGTGCTATTGTCAGGGATGCTAATTTGTATTCTGCCAACTTGCATTGGTGTAGTTTACATGAAGCGGATTTGCAAGGAACCAACTTGGCTCAGATGAATGCTACTAGTGCTTTCTTTTGTGGAGCCAACATCAGTAGTTTTGAGTTCGCTATTCTGATTAAAACTAACTTTAGAGATGCTTACATCGCTCCAAACATTATTTGGAGTTATGGGAATTTTGTTTACCAGACTACTATGCCCGATGGCACTATCAAAAGCGGCCCTTTTTTCGGAGAGTTTTAGTTCATCTCCAATTACAGCGATGAAGGGTGCATTCTCAACAAAATAAGAGCATATTTGTAAAGTCTCAATTAATACTAGCCCTGGCGATTAGAAATCGCGGCTATACAGACAAAACCCACCTCCGTGGGTTTAAAATCTTGATTTTATCTTAGTCCACGGAGGTGGACTTTGCTTGTGTAGCCGCGAATTCTATTCGCCCAATATTTTTAAAACATCCTCTAAAATTTAATTTTCATTTGCGATTTTCACGCCGCCATTTACACCGTACTAAACGAATTTCATCAAAAGTGTAGCTTTCGCCTAGTTGTTCTTTGATGGGAGTGAGGGAAATGTCACCGAGTACTTCTAAAACCTGCCAAATTTTTTGTTGATGTTCTAAAGGTACTAATTGATTTAAATCAACTGGCTGATTTTTCTCAATTAGCTTTTCTAGATGACTGCTAACTGTTGCCGGACTAAGGTTCCGTTTTTGGGCAATTTGAGCAATATTTAAACCTTGTTGATGCAATTGTAATGTTTGTAATTCGGTGTAAGAAGAAGATGATTTGGCAGAAGATACGGAAGTAGCAGATTTATTTTGCAAACCTTTTTCTTGGCGGTAGGCGCGAATTTCGGTAATGAACTTTTCGCCATATTGAGCGAGTTTATGACTACCAACACCAGAAAGTTTGGCAAATTCAGTTAAGTTTTGGGGTTGCACCTGTACCATCAATTTTAAAGTGGAATCGTGGAAGATGACGTAAGGTGGTACAGATTGCTCATCAGCCAATTCTTTACGTAGCGATCGCAATTTCTGTAATAATATTTCTGCAACTTCTGCTTTTTCACTCCCCTGTTCCCAGGTAATCTTTTGAACTGTGGTTACAGCTAGCGAAACTGTGCGTTGTTTTCGCATTACTTCCCAACTTAAGGCATTTAGTTTTAAAACTGAGTAACCATCGCTAGTTTGTTCTATTAACCCTTGATGTAAAAGCGATCGCCCTAACATTCGCCATTCATCGAGAGTTCTATCTTTACCAATACCGTAGGTAGAAAGTTTATCGTGTTCGTACTGGAGAATTTTATCTTTTTTTGCCCCCCGCAACACATCAATTATGTGTAGCATCCCAAATCTTTCTTTGCAACGCGCCACACAAGATAAAAACTTCATGGCTTCAATTGTCCAATCTTCCATTGGTTTGGGATGACGACAATTGTCACAGTTACCGCAATTCCCAGGAAACCTTTCGCCAAAGTAACCCAGTTGAATTGTTCGCCGACAATCAGTGCCTTCAGCGTAATCAATCATCTGCCGCAGTTGTTGTTTAGCAATCAACTGTTCTTGAGGGTCAGCTTTTTGATCGATACTCCATTCAATTGTTTTAACATCACCAAAGCTGAAAAATATTGTACAGCGAGATGGTTCTCCATCTCTACCTGCTCTACCCGATTCTTGATAATAACTTTCTATATTTCTGGGTAGATCAAAGTGAACTACCAATCGCACATCGGGTTTATTAATTCCCATTCCAAAGGCGATTGTTGCCACCATTACCCGAACATCATCTCGAATAAATCGCGTTTGATTACTACTACGTTCTTCATCACTTAATCCGGCGTGATAAGGCAGAGCAATAACTTTATCATTTTGGAGTTTAAAAGTTAGTTCATCAACTTTTTTACGAGTTAAAGAGTAAATAATTGTCGAACCTTCAGTTTCTCGAATTAGTTCTAATAATTCAGCGTAAGCATATTTAGTTTTAGGACGAACTTCGTAATAAAGATTTTCCCGATTAAAACTGGCAAGATGGATGCTAGGTTGCTTTAGTCCTAGTTGTTGAATGATATCACTACGGACGCGATCGGTTGCTGTGGCGGTGAGGGCAACTGTAGGCACATCAGGATAGCGTTTCCGCAGAGATTTCAACTGGCGATATTCTGGACGAAAATCGTGTCCCCATTCCGAAACACAATGCGCTTCATCAATAGCGAAGCTAGAAATACCGATTTTTTCTTTAACTAAATCGAGAAACGGGAGAAACCTTTCACTGAGGAGACGTTCAGGGGCGACGTATAGTAATTTTACTTTACCACTGAGGATGGCTTCTTCCCGCGATCGCACTTTGTAAGCATTCAAACTGCTATTGAGAAATGTCGCGTTAATATTATTGTTTCGCAGTGCTTCTACTTGGTCTTGCATCAAAGCAATTAACGGCGACACCACTACCGTTAATCCATTTTTTAACAATGCTGGTAGTTGAAAACACAGAGATTTTCCCCCACCAGTCGGCATCACAACCATTAAATCTCGATTTTGCAGCGCATCTTCGATAATTTGCCGTTGTCCGGGGCGGAATCTGTCGTAACCGAAGTGATATTTTAGCGCTTGTTCGAGATGGGGATACTGAAGCATAGCGATCGCTTTTTCGGGGGCTGTCTGCGTGAGTAGTTATTGAAGATATCAGGATTTTAACTTACATCATCGGCAGTGTTGGGAAGCCCTGCGTTTATCTACGGCGATGTCTACGACGGGCTACGCCTACGCTTGACTTTTAAGACAGTTGCTACAAAATTAGCGATCGCACTTAATATTGAGCTAATAAACATCGTCATGAGTACCAATATCTAGTAAAAGAACAACTTCTTCCTCACTCTCGTCATCGGTTTTCAGCGAAAAAACAATGCGACAATCATATCCACAAGAGCATGAAAGCAACCCTGATAACTTTCCCTCTAGTTTGTGAGTGCCCAAGTTCACTGCAAATATATCATTTTCCATAGCAGCAATAGTTTCTTCTATTCTGGCCTGCAAGCCAGCATTACGGCGAGCAAATTTTCGGAAAGCTCTTTTAAATTTGCTCGTGATAACCAATCTATACATCGGCTGCACTTGGATTATTGAGATATTCCCGTAATTCTTGAATTGCTTCACTAGCAGTCTGGACTTTGAGCTTACCTGCTTGGAATTCAGCAATGGAAGCTGCTGCATCTGACGCAATTTCATCTCGCCGACTTTCAATAATTCGGTTCTTAAGAATTTGTACCAGCATTTCTTGCTGCTCTAAGGTAAGCTC
The DNA here is from genome assembly GCF_036917775.1 of Nostoc sp. Classification (GTDB taxonomy): domain Bacteria; phylum Cyanobacteriota; class Cyanobacteriia; order Cyanobacteriales; family Nostocaceae; genus Nostoc. Next base: position 144,291 of record NZ_JBALEQ010000075.1, on the reverse strand, counting down.
CATTGCGGCATCTAAAACTCTATCTAGGTTACTCAATTGCTTCTTCCTCTTAATTATTTGGGTTGATAACAGAACTCGTAAGATATAAACTTATAAGTCTTACCCTCATCGCTTTTTTAGCTTCTTCAAACTCATGTTAACTTATTGCACTAAATCAATCTTCATACATGAGCGTAGGCGCAGCCCGCACTTCGGCTGCGCTCAGTGACCGTTGTAGACATCACTTTTTCAGGGGCTGTCTGCGTGAGAGTTATTGAAGATGTCAGGATTTTAACTCACATCATCGGCAGTGTTGGTCAGTCCTGCATTTCTATTGGCGATCGGATTAGAGAGCGGCTCAATCAATGCTATGATAAGCACAAATTTCTCACTTTAGGGATGCACGTAATCAGCAAAGTGAAATTGCGGGAATTCTGGACTCAACACGCTGATTCTGAAGATGCTCTCAATGACTGGTACAAGTTTGCATCTATTGCAAACTGGTCTAATTTGGTGGATGTTCAGAAAAGATATCCGAAGGCAGAAGCAGTTGGTAACTTTACAGTGTTTAACATCAAAGGTAATAACTATCGTTTGATTGTAGATATTAGATATTCCAGCCAGACAATTTTTATTAAATACGTTCTTACCCATCCTGAATACGATAAAGAAAGGTGGAAAGATGATCCCTACTTCTAGTCAAAAAACCTATACTGATTTACTGATTCAGTATCAGCCTAAACCAATTAAAACAGAACAGGAGTATAACAGAGCCTTAACAGTAGTAGAGGGGATGATATCTGGTGAGTTGACAGAGGCTGAAACTGCGCTTTTTGAGTTGTTGGTTCTTCTGATTGAGAATTACGAGGAACATCATTACTCGATGGGTAAATCAAAACCTGTGGCTACTTTGGAATCCCTGATGTATGAGTTTGATGTAGAACCAACTTCTTTAGTCGAAATTTTTGGCTCTGCTAAGATTGTTAAGGAAGTGGTTAATGGTCAACGGAAAGTTACCCAATCTGAAGCTGAGTCCCTAGCTAAGTTTTTTAATGAGCATTATTCTGGGCTTTCCCTTACAGCTCTTGACTTTGGGCAGCGAGAAAATTGAAGATTATGTTTTTACACATTTAGGATACTCCCAATTCAGTTAGCATCCACCTAAGCGAGAATTTGCAGTTATTACTTTGCCTTGATGTCCTACTTGGGTGCATTTTAACTGTGATTCTAAAGCATCAATCTTTCGTAAAAGCGACACTCCCCACACCATAGCAATTACCAATTTGATTGTCATACCTGCAAGCAAAAGTGTGACTATCGTGGAAGTTTTATTTTGTTGAGTTAATCTTTTTTGTTGTTCTGCAAGTCGTGCTTCAACTTCTTTGGCACGTTCGGCTTCTAATGATTGTTGCATTTCTTGCCGATCTAATTCTTCACTAGCAGCTAAAAATCGATAATCTAAATTGCTCAAGCTTTTGCCATGTGCCCAGGTTTGGGCATCAATCAAGGCTTGTCCGCGCAATAGGCGAGATTCATCATTTTCTTTTGAGGCTATCCACGCATTGAAGGTTTCATAGTAGGGACGCAGATAAGCTAATTTTTTTCCAACCCATTCTAAATTGAAAACTTCTTCATAAATTCGGTTTTTGATTTGAAGAAAACCTTGTTTTTTAACTACCAAACCAGACAGCAATAGTTCTACTTGTTCTCGACTATCATCGGCTGGTACTTCCACTCCTTGGAGGATTTGCTGATAAATTCCTAGCAATCTGGCGGCGATTTTTTCGTTTCTGAGGATGCGATCGCTAATTGTCCGCAAATGCTCTGGTTCATCTTGTGATTCCCATTGATCGATGATGTGCGATCGCACCACATTTTCTATCCAAAATTCTTCTGTACCAGGGGGAATTTTTAACTTTCTACCCACATCATCTTGAGATAGACTAACAATTAACCGACACAGCTTTTGAGTCAAAAATGGTTGCCCTTTTGTCCAAGCTAATACTTCCTTCAAAAGTTTTTGCGGATGGTTGTCTTTAATATCTAGTCCTAAAGATAGTGGTTGCGCTTCTTCAAATGTAAAACCATTTATTCGGATAGCTTTACCGAAATTAAACTTTGTAATGTGATTTTTATATAAAATTAAGTCTGAAGGTGTAGCAACACCAAAAATTGCAAATGTAATCCGATCATACTCTGGATCAATTGCTCGTTGATTATAACAAAACCGAATCAAGCTAAAAAAATCATCTACAGAGAAATCAAGACCGAGAATACTATCAATTTCATCAATAAAAATGAATAGTCTTTCGTTAGGAAACTGAACTAACAGAATTTCTGAAATAAACCGACTGAGTTTCTGAGCCAAAGAAATATCATTTTTTTCTTGCCACCAGGTTTTTAAATTGACTTTTCCTAACAGTTTAAAACCCAGCCACAAATCGCCTACAACTCCCTTATACCACTGTTCTGGAGTTATATTTTCACAACCAATATTAGTCATATCAATGGTGACACATCTAAAGCCTTCTTGTTGCAAGCGATGCTTGGTTTTTACCATAAGTGAAGATTTGCCCATTTGCCTGCTGCTTAGGATGTAGCAAAATTCACCCTGCTTTAAGGCTTCGTAAAGTTCCACATCCGCTTTGCGCTCAACATAGCTAGGAGCGTCACTGGTTAAAGTGCCACCAACTTGATATCGATAACTGTTCATTTGATTTAAAATTTTAAATTAGTTCTCGTTCTTAATAAATAAATTTCTATGGTGACAATTGATTAAAATTTATATTAAGAACGAAAATTACTTATTTGGATTATTTATCTTTCAACAGTTTACCAGAACCATTACTATCCTGAACGCTTTCCAAGCTGTTGGCTAAAGTAAAGGCGATATAACTCACACATAACATTAGCTTGATTACCGTTGAGTTTAACCAAACCCATACTTTCTAGCTTGTAAGCAGCGATCGCGTCTAGCTCTACTTTTTCATCTGTTGCAATTACCTGTTGCATGGCTGACATCAATTTTGGGTCTTTTTGCAGTAAGCTCAACAGTTCCCGTAAATGCTGACTGTAAATTCCCACTGGTGTAGATGCAGTTTCTAGTAATACCTCTAATGTCATTTCCTCCTGACATAGATGATAAAGCGCAAGGCTCACCAAATAGGGATGTCCTCCTACCATTGCTTGTAAGGGTGCAAGGCGTTTTGCACCTTCGGAGCCGGCTGCACAATTTAAGCCATAAGACAATGCTAAATTCTGTATCTGATTGAGAGTCAATGGTGGCAGCGTAATTGTGATCCCAACATTGAAAGGTGATTGATTGAGTTTGAGTGGAATATATATTTCTGTGGTGTGAACTACCACCATCCGTAGTTTTTGCCAGATTTGATCCTGCTTTGCTTGTTCGTGCCAAAATCGCAGCATTGGCAGAAAATCTTGGGCAATATTGGGATGTTCAAAAACTCGATGGACTTCATTCAAAGCCAAAACTAGAGGACTATTATCAATGTATTGCAGTAGATATGCTTCAAAATAGATTTTGCAGCTTACCTTGCTGCCCATTTCCGTATCCCAAAAATCATCTAGACAGGGAAGGAGATTTAACTGTCTGCTGACATTGGTACAAAACCAACGCAAAAATTTATCAAGAGAAGCGAAAACGTCTTGATCGGCTTCTTGAAAGTCCAAATAGACGATTTGATAACCTTGCTCTCTAGCATAAGCAATCATCCGGTTGAGCAGTGAACTTTTTCCTGTCTTTCTAGGTGCTTTGATTCGGATTAAGCAACCAGGGTATAAAATCTCGTTACAAACAAGTTCTTCAAGAGGGGGGCGGTTGATGTAAAGAGGAGAACCTAGTGGTACGGGGCCGCTAGGAAATTCAATTTTGCTTGCTGAAAACAAGTCTAAAGACACCATTTCTAAATTAGATTCTTCATTGAATTCTTGTTGGCTCTGATTTTCCCGATCGCCTATTTTTTCTTGCAGGTATTTCTTCAAGGCTAAATGCAGATTTTTTTTGGTTATTTTTTTTCCAAGTGCGATGGAAAGGTCTTGCCACAACTCAGAGCCAACTTCCTTGATGTAATTGTCGCGGTAGCCTGATTCCTCTGCCATTTCACTATAGGTTTTGCCCAACCACGACTGAGACAGCACAAAGCACTGAATGGAAGCAAGAGGTTTGTCTTGCAGAATCGTTTCTACTGCTTGCAGAATATCTTCCACGGACATTAAAGTTTAAACAATTACTAGATATAGTTATCTATTTTGATCTATTAATAATATACAACCGAATAAATACTTAAAAAAATAAAAATAAATTTCTAAGAATACAGTTTTTTAAACTATAATTTAATATTGCTTACTTCAAAAAGCTTGCTTAAAAATAAGCAAGATTAGGGAAAGTCAAGTATTAACCTAAGCGAATTGGGTTTTAGAAAAGTTAGAAAGACATCACTTTTTCAGTGCTAGAGTCAAACCATCTGCGATCGCTACTAAACTCAGACTAACTCGCTGGTCTTGATGCAGCTTTTGATTAAAGGTACGAATCCTTTTAGTTCTATTATCCTGCACTTGGGGGTCGGCAACCCTACCTGACCAGAGGACATTATCGATCGCAATTAGTCCCCCTGTTCGCACTAATTGCAGCGATCGCTCATAATAACCATCATAGTTGCTCTTATCTGCATCGATGAAAGCAAAATCAAAGGTTTCCGCTTCTCCCGTTGCCAATAACCGATCTAAAGTCTCCAAAGCCGGGGCAATGTGTAGTTGAATTTTATCCGCCACTCCAGCTTGCTGCCAATAACGCCGCGCGATCGTTGTAAATTCTTCACTCACGTCACAGGCTACCACCTTGCCGTCACTTGGTAACGCCAAGGCTACCACCAGGGAACTATAACCTGTAAAGACCCCAACATCCAGAGTTTTCTTCGCTCCCAGCAACTGCACCAGTAACGCCAAAAATTGCCCCTGTTCAGGAGCAATCTGCATTCTACCTACTGGATGCTGGGCTGTTTCTTGCCTCAATTGGGTTAAAATTTCTGGTTCTCGGAGAGAGACTGATAGTAAATAGTCATAAAGGTTTTGGTCGAGTCCTAGCGTTTGAGTGGTCATAACGTGCGTTTTTCTTTTACCTAAACCCCACAGACTAATTATCTGGTTTTTAGGCTTAAAGCCCTTACCAATTCTCACGATACTGTAGGCAGAGGAGTGTGGGGAGTGTGGGGAGTATGGGGAGTATGGGGAGTGTGGGGAGAAAGAGGAGAAAGAGGAGGAATTGAATAACTGCACATCATGCAGATCAATGAACGCTGCATTGCCTCCCACACTCCCCACACCTCCCACACTCCCCACACCTCCCACACTTCCCACACCTCCCACACTCCTAGATTTCTCACTTGTGAGAAATCTAGGAAATGACAGCCTTTGCCAGTTAGCTTTAATTGCGCCGACCGACTTATCATCTGGAATAACGCTCGGCTGTTGTGTAAGAACTTCATAGCTGAACTTTCATGACCTAGAGGTTTTTCTAATGCCTATCGATCTATTAAGTCGCAAAAAAACTCATTTTGTCTTGTGGCGTGTCGGTGCTTCAGAACTAGCTCCCACTCTCTACATTGGCAACACTACTCCCGAAAGCCCAGACAGATTATCTCAATTTAAAGAAATCCCGCTTCGTCAATCAGCAGAATTTCCAGAATTGTGGGAAGTTTCGGCTAAAGAATCTGGTCTAACTGAAGGACAGGTCTACTTTTACTGGTTTAAAGTCCGTAACTCAGACCCCTACGCAGCTGCCAATGCTAACCAAATTCTCTACTGTACAGATCCAACAGCGACAACTGTAGATCGACGCTTTCCTGCACCAACGCCGTCAGAATCGGGAGGCGTTACTAGCTCCGATCCGGCAAGCGTCGTGCTTTATCAAAATGGGACGTTGATTCCCTGCGATCCCGAAGGGCAAACTGTAAATTGGGAAGGCGATGCTCCTTTAGAGAAACTGCCAACCAATAATCAACTGGTGATTTACGAATTACCAACCCGATGGACAAAGATTAACCCAAATGGATTGATTGAAGAAGGAGTAGGGACATTTCGTGACGTACTGGCACTGTTAATACCAGAAGCGATCGCTCCTACTTTTCCCATGCTCACCGCCTTGAATAACCGCGCTCATCTTGGGGAACTGGGAATCAACGCCTTAGAACTTCTGCCACCAGAAGACAGCGATGATAATCTCAATTGGGGCTATGGTACAGCAAACTATTTTGCAGCAGATTTTGACTTGGGCCGTCCAGATAGCCAGTCAGCACCGACTGCTTCAACTGATTTAGCTAATCTTATTAAAGCCTGCCATCAGCAAGGGTTACGCTTTTTTGTGGATGTGGTAATGGCATTCTCGCGGAATAATCCTTACCATAACCTTAATTTTTTGGAATTTTACATCAAATGGGCCAGTGGCGATCCAGAGCAAGGGTCAAGAGATGGCTTTGGTGGGGATTTATTTAAGTACAACTATTGGGTAGAGGGCTATAATCCCATTACTGGGCAAAAGTCCTGGCTTGTACCAGCCCGTGAATACTTAAAAGCCCATATTGCCCACTGGTTGGAATACTATCGGGTTGATGGTCTGCGGTTGGATAGCGTGAACAATATTGCCAACTATGACTTTTTGCAAGAATTTAAGGATTTTGCCCGCACCCTTTGGGACAAAAGAGGCGGAAGTGGCGATCGCTTCCTTGTAGTTGGCGAAGAGTTGAGTGTACCCCTATCTCTCATTCAACAAAATCGTCTGGATGGACTTTGGAATGAAAAGTTCAAGCAAATCATCCGACAAGTAATTTTAGGTAAGAATGCCTGGGATGAACCCAGCTTTGAATGGAGTATCCGCAAACTAATTGATTGCCGAAACTTAGGCTTTACAGATGGTTCTCAGGCGGTAAACTATATAACTTCCCATGATGTTGGTGGTTATGGTAACGAGCGTTTCTTTAGCTACTTGGTTAGTAATGGAATTGCTGATACTGAACCGCGTATTAAGTTAGCATTTGTTTCCTTGCTTACCTCTGTAGGAATTCCCATGATCCTGGCCGGAGATGAATTTGCCGATCAACAAGATTTAGCTACAACAGACGATCATAAGCAAATTGACCCAGTTAACTACAGCCGTGTGAAAGATGATTGGCGGCAACGAATTTTCCAATATGTTGCAAGGTTAGTTCGCTTGCGTAAAACTTCTCATGCTTTAGCTGTGAATGATACTAAATTTATTCATGTTGACTTTAATGAGGGTAAGCGAGTTCTAGTTTGGCAACGTGGTAATAAAGCCGATCAATTAGTAGTTGTAGTGGCGAATTTCTCTGACTACGGCACTCCTCCTGGTTCTGAGTACAGAGTCCCGAATTGGCCTGCAACCCCAGCTGGCAAGCAGTGGAAGGAAATTACTCAGGAACGGATAGTTCCATCAGAATGGGTAGGCAGAGAAGGCATCTTCCCCTGGGAAGCAAAAGTGTACGCTCTAGTTTAATAGTGATACCGCTCAGAAAAAGATGAGGTTAAAGGGAAAAGGGTAAGGGGAAAAGGAGTGGAAGGCTCGATATATAAGGTTTTCCCCCCTTTAACCTTTTCCCCAAAACCCGACAAGTATTGCAACCTAACCTATTTCTATCGCCAGAGTGAAATAGATGACTCATCAGCTATGTAGATGGCAATAAACCAGCGCATAGATATTTTATATGTAGAGATATTGCATACCAAGGCTTTGCTTGAGTTACTTGCCTAAACCCTTCTAGAATTAAAAATATTGTAGGGAAATTGTATTAATAAACTTACTTTTATTCTGGGAGGTATGATGAGCCGTCCAATAATTCTTGGTATTGTCGGCGACAGCGCTGCTGGGAAAACAACACTAACGCGGGGAATCGCTCAGGCACTCGGCCCAGAAAATGTCACAATCATCTGTACAGATGATTACCACCGTTACGATCGCCAACAACGTGCAGAAATTGGCATTACTGCTCTCCACCCGGACTGCAACCATCTGGATATTATGCAGCAACATCTGTCGCTGCTACGCACAGGACAACCAATTCTTAAGCCAGTTTATAGCCATAAAACAGGGACATTCGAGCCACCGCAGTATATCAAGCCGAGTAAATTCGTGATTATTGAAGGATTACTCGGTTATTCTACTCGTGCCGCCCGTGATTCTTACGATGTGAAAGTCTACCTAGCGCCTCCTGAAGAATTACGTGCTAAGTGGAAAGTCAAGCGAGATACGCAAAAGCGGGGCTACACACCTGAACAGGTGCTAGCAGAATTAGAAAAGCGCGAACCAGACTCAGCCCAGTTTATTCGTCCACAAAGGCAATGGTCTGATATAGTCATTAGTTTTTATCCACCAGCTGATGAAGATGATGAAACCAATGGACACTTAAATGTCCGATTGGTACTGCGTCCGACAATTCCCCATCCAGATTTCACCGTAATTACCAATTCTAGCTATGGTAATTCTGACTCAGCCATTCGTCTGGGATTAGACAGGGATATGTGTAAGCCGGTAGATGTCTTGGAAGTTGATGGTCATGCCACCTTAGAACAGGTGAATAAGCTAGAGCATATTATTTGTTCTGATATGCCCCATCTCCGAAATATTTGCGATCGCGAAAGTAATCCTGAACTGGGTAAAATTGCTGGTACAACTGGAGAGACATTGCAAAGTTACCCTCTTGCTCTGACTCAGCTAATCATTACCTACCACATGCTCAAAGCAACGCAAATTTATCAATAATCAGGGAAGATGGAGGGGTTTTACGAGTTTGCGATCGCGTTTAGTGTTGGGCTGCTGAATTGTGCGATCGCATAATTCAGCGATAGGTTATTTTTTGATTTTTAAGTCCCTAAAGTATCTGGTAGCCCATGCCCCATAGACGTAAAACATCACGACAACCATCTTCAAAAGATCCTTGAAAATTGATCATTTGAAAGCTTGATAAAACCCAAGAAAGCTGCTCATAATTGCAAGGTTGATAAATAATTGGAACAATCTTATTGTCAAAACGATTCTGTTGCAGTGCAAATATCAACTCCCGCTTAACCCACATTGAATCTACTGATTTTGGAGAGAGTACTACAAGGAACCAATCACATCTTTTCAGTGCATTTCCAATCTCATCATGCCATTGCTGTGCGCCTAAGATGTTCGTTTTACTATACCAAACAGGAATGTGATGATGACGTAGAACGTCTGCCAATTTAGAAACAAATTCTTGATCTTGGCTTGAATGGGAAAGAAAAGCTTCACTTGGTATCATTTTTGGAAACTCCATTCCTGTCAAGCAGCAGCTTTTTTTAGAGCTTGAGTAATATTTCTCAAACCTTCTTCTTCGTGTTCAAGATTTGATATGTAAATCATCTGAAATTTCTTCAGAATCCAGGGAATTTTCAGTTCTAATTGAGAAACTTGTTCAGAATGAGCAGCAAGAACAGGAATTACCCGGCCTTTATAGCCCTGTTCGCCTAGAGCATAGCCTACTTCAGCATTTATATAGGGAGAATCAACCGAGTTAGGTGTCAGTAAAACAACCATTGCATCAGACTCTCGAAGCTCATTAGCAATAAGTTCTGCCCAGTTATCGCCCGGAAAGATTTGATCATCATCCCAAACTTGGAAACCTTCATTTCGCAGAGCATCACCAATTCGCCTAGCTAACTTTGTATCTTTAGAACTGTGGCTGATAAATACTCTCATCTCATCTTCTATCTCAAATATTTCGATTAGTAGACTAAATCCAATTTTATACGAATCTTGTGGCAAATATTTGGGAAGATGGTGTTATCAAAGGTGTATCTACAGACGAATTAGAGATAAAATTCTCCAAAATTAAAGATTTTCTCAAATAAAGGTGATTTTGACAGCAAACGAGGGATAACTAAGGATAGTTTGATGTGTGGTGACGATTTTCTTAGTTTATGACCTATTGCCTCAGAATTGCCGACCTACCTACAAATGAGCGTCCGCGTGAGCGATTAATGACGCATGGTGCCAAAATTTTAGCCACAGCAGAGTTAATCGCAATTCTTCTAGGCACTGGTCAAGGCCCAGGAAAACTATCTGCTGTGGGTTTAGGACAATTTATTTTGAGCGAATTAGGCAAACACCAACGCGATCCTTTGGCAGTTTTGCGAGAAGTTAGCCCCGCAGAGTTGATGCTAATTTCTGGTGTTGGCCCGGCGAAGGCGACAAGTATCTTAGCAGCAATTGAATTAGGCAAACGCGCCTTTCAATCTCGGCCGAATGACGGAACATTGATTGATAGCCCTCTTGCTGCTGCTGCTACCCTCAGTCAAGATTTGATGTGGCAGACACAAGAACGTTTTGCAGTGGTGCTATTAGATGTTAAGAATCGCCTGCTGGGTACGCAAGTAATTACCATTGGCACAGCAACCGAAACCCTAGCCTCTCCGCGTGATATTTTTCGGGAAGTTATTCGTCAAGGTGCAACGCGGGCAATAGTTGCCCACAATCACCCTTCTGGAAACCTTGAACCCAGCCAGGAAGATATAGAATTGACGCGTCAGTTGTTAACAGGGGCGCAGCTTTTGGGCATTCCGGTACTAGATCATCTGATTTTGGGTAATGGCAATCATCAGAGTTTACGGGAACTGACAACTTTGTGGGATGAACATCCGCAAGGAGATTAGTGAAAAAGCAGGGAGCAGAGAGCCTCAATTTACAAAACATCCTCAAGCATAGATGTTAATTCTTTATTTAACCGACCAGACTTAACAAATTCTGCATAAGTATCTGCTTCAATTGCCAGCAGTTCTCCTCGAAATTGTTCCGTCGTAAAACTCTGAAGATTAGGATATTCATCCTGTAATTTGTCAATTTTTGCCCGTAAATCTGCAAGTTCGCTTTTGATTAGTGTCTCCTGATAACGGCGAAATTCTGGGTCAATGCCGGGGCGTTGGTCTGCTTGGAGGTGTTGCAAAACGCGTTCTAAGGCAATATGACGGGCAACTAATTCTAAATATTCCTCACGCAAGGGTGCATCACCTAGCAAATTGAGTTTTTCTAGCAATGGTTTGATGGTCAATCCCTGGACAAGTAGAGTAAATAAAACTACTCCAAATACCGTTGCAATAATTTTTTCTCGCTCTAGTAATGTTACTGGTACACTCAATGCCAAGGCAATGGAGACGGAACCACGTAACCCACCCCACCAGAGGATAGTTTGTTCTGGTAACGAAATGTCCGATTTGGTGATGCTAGTACTAAATTTGGTGAGAATCAAAATAGCAACTGCTCGCATCAAAATCATGGCCACCACTGTCACCATTATGATTTGCAAGTTTTCGCCCAAACTAGCAAAGCGTATTTGGTCGCCAATCAGCAAGAAGACGATCGAGTTAACAAAGAACGCCAAAAATTCCCAAAATTCGGAGACAATAATCCGGGTGCGGGGATTCATGCCGATACGAGAGCCAAAGTTGCCTAAAATCAAACCTGTGGTGACAACCCCAATTACTCCAGAACCGCCCAAGTCTTCGATAATTAGGTAAGTGCCGTAAGCGGAAACTAGGGTTAAGGATTGCTCTACTAAGGGCAAATCGAAGCGCTGGGTGAGGTAGGAAATCCCAAATCCAATGAAAGCTCCCACCCCTACACCAATGCCAACAACTGTAAATAACTGCAATAAGATGGGCTGGAATTCCAATTCGACAGTTCCCAAAGATAAGGCCACCAAAAAACCAAAGGCAACTACAGCCATACCATCATTGAATAGGCTTTCGCCTTCCATTAAGGTGGTAAGACGACTACCTACGCCGAGTTGACGAAACAAAGCGGTGACAGAAACAGGATCGGTTGCAGATAGGCTGGCTGCGATGAGTAAAGCTGTAGTTAGAGAAATACCAATGAATTGATTAAGAGCGATCGCTACCCCGGCGATCGCAATTACCACCCCGAACACTGCATACAAGCAAATCGGCAATAAATCCCGCTTCAATTCTGACCATTTCAAATTCCATGCAGCTTCAAATAGCAGGGGTGGTAAAAAAATGAACAAAATTAATTCGGGAGAAAGGGTTACTAAACGGACATCAACAAACGCCAAACCTAACCCAACAATCACCAGTAGCAAGGTGTAAGGGATATTGCGAAACCAGCTAAATACCTGCGGTAGTGTCGCCACACCTAAAGATACCGAAAGTACCAACAGAAACTGCTTAAGATTGTTTGTAATGACTTCCTCTGCGATCGCTGATTCAAGCACCATAAGTAAATTTCTGGTATAGTTTTACATTTATCATCATCTGACTATTTTCAGATGACACCTGTTCAATGGGAAACTTTAATTAGAGATAACCGAGCATTCAGGAGGAAGGTCTTGGGTAATAACATTCGAGACCGATTTAAAAATTTCCGCCGCCGGGGTTCGCAACCGGAGCAACTTCAACAGCTACAAACAGAGTTACTGGCTGAATCAACTCTAGACTCAGCTTACATAATATTGATTATTAGCTCCTGTGCGATCGCAACTTTGGGTTTATTGTCTAACAGTGCAGCTGTAATTATTGGTGCGATGATTATTGCTCCTCTAATGTTGCCAATTCGTGGGTTAGCTTTTGGTGCTTTGCAAGCAGATATTACCTTATTTCGCAAGGGAATAATTGCTGTCGCAGTGGGCACGCTGTTAGCGGTGGCGATCGCCTCCACCCTGGGTTTGCTGGTGGGATTGCCTAGTTACGGTAGTGAAGTGCTGGCCCGATCTAGACCCACATTGCTAGATTTGGGAATTGCGGTAGTGGCTGGTGGTATTAGTGGTTACGCCAAAATTGAGACGAAAATCTCTGGTAGTTTAGCCGGAACTGCGATCGCTGTTGCCCTCATGCCTCCCGTCTGTGTGATTGGCTTAGGCTTGGCACAAGGCAATTGGTCACTCAGTTTCGGGGCAACCCTACTTTATCTCACCAACTTGCTAGGTATTGCCCTCTCCTGTATGGTGACATTTGTGGTAGCAGGTTACACTTCAATGGCGCGGGCGCGTCAACCCCTAATTTGGACTATGGTTTTAACAGCTATCCTGATAATTCCCTTGGGAGTCAGCTTTGCCCGACTTGTACGACAAGCGCAACTAGAAACCAGCTTACGAAAAGCATTATTGAATCGAACTGTCACCTTTGGGCGATTGCAGTTACTTAACAGTAATACTAATTGGTTGACAAATCCTCCAGAAGTCCGTTTGAGCGTTCGGGCAAGGGAACCTGTCACACCTCGGCAAGTAGAATTATTAGAAGCATTTATCAAACAAGAAATGGGGCAAGCATTCACGCTAATTTTTGAAGTTGGTCAAGTTGACGAAATTAGAAGTTCTGAAACCACACCCTGAACTTGCTAATTTGGCATGAATGAAGAGAGAATCTATCAGTCAAGTCAAACTAACTCTCCAAAACGCAATAGTGGATGTTACCGAATTAGTTAAAGTTTCAATTATTCTCTTGGTTCTGGCTACAGGAGTAGCTTTGCTGTCCCGACGGTTGGGAATTCCTTATGTTACGGGTTTAGTATTAGCAGGTTTACCAATCACTGAGCTATTATCTCGTCCGATTGGTTTAAATCCAACCCTGGTTTTGAATCTTTTCCTGCCAATTCTCATCTTTGAAGCTGGCATAAATACAGATGTCAGCCGCCTACGCAGCACGTTTAAACCAATTGCCCTGCTAGCTGGGCCTGGGGCTGTGCTTTCCAGTGGGATTATTGCCGCCCTGTTAAAATTTGGGCTGGGACTGAGTTGGATACCTGCGTTATTTGTCGGAGTAATTCTGGCAAATACTGATACAGTTTCCATGATTGCTGTCTTTAAGGAAATACCAGTACCCTCGCGGCTTTCCACCATCGTTGAAGGAGAAACTTTATTTAATGATGCAGCTGCTTTAGTCTCATTCAACCTAATTTTGCAAGTATATTCCACAGGTTCACTCACTTTCGTAGAGGGAATCCAACAACTGCTATTTATCTCTTTAGGAGGTTGCCTAGTAGGGTTAGTCTTGGGCTACTTGAGCATACCTGTATTCGCCCGTTTAGATGATGCCCTTAGCAGCTTGTTATTGACAGTTGCAGTTGCATTAGGAACTTTTCAGGTTGGGCAATTTCTTGGTGTATCGGGTGCGGTGGCTGTAGTTGTCGCGGGATTAATTTTTGGGAATTTAGGGCTTTCTCAGAATACTTCTGCTTCTAGTCGCATCACTTTGTTGAGTTTCTGGGAATATGCCAGTTTTACTGTCAACACCTTTATTTTTCTGCTAATTGGTGTAGAAATAGACCTGGGAACCCTCTGGAGAACTTTACCTGCAATTATTTTTGCAGTTTTGGCTTATCAAGTTGGGCGAGTTCTTACAGTCTATCCATTGCTCGCAGGGATTCGTTTGATTGACCGTCCAATTCCATTGCGCTGGCAACATTTACTCTTTTTAGGTAACATCAAAGGTTCGCTCTCGATGGCTCTAGCGTTGAGTTTACCAGAAACACTACCAGGGCGAGATGTTCTCATCGCTTTAGTTTTCGGTAGTGTGCTGGTGTCGTTAGTTGGGCAGGGTTTAAGTTTGCCTTGGGTGGTAAAACGCTTAAAATTATCTAAATTTTCAGAAACTCAACAACAAGTTGAAGAATTGCAAGCCCAGTTGATGACGGGTAAGGCAGCACAAGATGAATTAGATAGCTTGTTGAAATCAGGTGTATTACCAAAAGCTGTTTATGAAGAGATGCGTTCAGCTTATCAAGTGCGAATTGCTGGTGCAGAAAAGATACTGCGGGAACTATATAATCGTCGTCCTGATGAGTTAGACGGCAAAAGTAACAGCAGTGGTAAACTTGATGCCATTCGCCGCCGTTTACTGCTGGCAGAAAAAGGAGCGCTCAATGAGGCGATGCGGAAGCGAATTCTTTCAGAAGAAATTGTGCGCGGACGGATACAAAATCTTGATGAACAATTGCTGAAGTTAGATGATGATTAAATGTGGGGAATTGGGAATTGGGAATAGTCTGAGCTTTGTCAGTGAACCTTTGAGCTTTGTCGATGAACCTCTGAGCTTTGTGAATGAACCTCTGAGCTTTGTCGATGAACCTCTGAGCTTCGTTGATGAACCTCTGAGCTTTGTCGATGAACCTCTGAGCTTTGTCGATGAACCTTTGAGCTTTGTCGATGAACCTTTGAGCTTTGTGAGTGAACCTCTGAGCTTTGTCGATGAACCTCTGAGCTTTGGCTGATTGATTGGGAACTGCTGCCTCCGCATTACGAATTACGAATTACGAATTACGAATTACGAAGGCGATCGCTTATTGTTATTTTGACTTTTAATCACTCTACCAGGACTGATAAAAGAAATTCCTTGCTGGAAGTCAGTACCAATCATGACTGCCTCCACTATAGGTTCGGATATTTCTGTTTGAGCTACCCACTCGACAATAAAGTTTGCGCCTAAACCTCCACTGGTGTCATTTCTATTTATAAAAAAATCTGTCGAAGCTAGCGCATCAAGTTGAATAGGACGCTCCAAATACTGTTTAATTAATTTTCCTTCGGAGTTGTAGTAGCGCACAGAAGTAATAACAATCGGATTGGTCAAATCTGTATTCCGAATACTGAGTGTAACCGCTAACTCGAAAATCTCCTGCTTATTGTGATGATAGATATGTGAATAGACAGGAACATAAACAGTTTGACCGCTTGCTATCTTAAAATTCTTATCTAGCGTTACTATTTTTTGAACTGGGGTTGCTTGAATAGCGTCGGGTTGTGATTTGGGTGAAATATTTGTTGATTGACAAGATGCCAGAACAATAACAGCGATCGCTAAAATATATGGATACGACTTCATCAGAACTATTTATACAAATTTTTTATACATCGGTAGCTAATCCCACCCAATCAATAGTTTGGGTAGTAACAAAGTAAGTTGGCGTAAAAAAAACTAAGTATATTACTAAACGTAAATAGGCTTAAAACCCTTACCAATGACCAATGACAAAGGACAGCCTGAGCCAGTTAGCTTTAATTTTGCCGACCTACTTAAGCTCAACATCTTTGTTCAATAAAATCAATGACTTGATGTAAAGATCCTGGTTTAGTCACAATCAACACTGTTGAATGAGGTTCCAGTATTGTACTGCCGTTAGGAATCATCAAATCTTCGTGGGGATGGGATTGATAACCAATAATTAGCGAACCACTAGGAAATCGGGCATCCTGAGCGATTTCGGCAACACTACGACCTGCAACATAGCAATTGTTTGGGATGGCAAGTTTCAGAACTTCAATCTGTCCTTGCTCAAAATGCATCATTGATTCCACTTGAGGATACTCAATAGCATTCACCATTGTTGAAACTGATAGTTCAACAGTACTGATAATATGGTTAGCTCCAGCTATCCGCAGTGGTTCGGCAAAATCTGGGTGGCGCATCCGACTCAAAATATGGGTGACACCATAGTGTTTAGCAAGAGTTACCATTGCCAAGTTTAAGGCATCACTTCTTAAGACAGCTGCCAAGGAGCCTGCTTTGCGAATCCCAGCTTCTAGCAATACTTCTGTACTTACAGCGCTACCTTCAAAAGCCATTGCTCCTACTTGTTCACGGGCATAGCGACAAGCAATAGGGTCAATGTCAATTACGGCAACAGTATGTCCTAGCTCTACTAGTTTTTGGGCTAAACTTAAGCCCACTAAGCCGGCTCCACCTATTAGTACGTACATGGCTGTTCCTGATATTCTTGGAATTTTTACTTCACTTTACAGGTTAACAAACACATACATTGGTAGTACGGGCGTACAGATGTACACCCCTACTATTCATTTCTAGTCGAGATTTTTGAATTTTTAAAGTTGTGTTTTTCGAGTAACTCTTTAACTTGAGCGGCTACCAAAGGATGTGGATCTTTTTGTAACTGGGGGAGGATTTGCAGGAGGACGCGATGTGAAACCATATTGAGATATGCGATCGCAGCTTCTCTAACAAAGCCTGTTGGATGACGCAAACTTACTAAAATCTCAGAGCTGGTAAGTCTGATCCGAGTTACTTGAGCAAAATGAAAACAGCAAGCTAGACACCAATCAGAAAGGAAGTTACCTAACATCAGCAATCTGTGGAGGCGATCGCTAACTAGCATATTCTCATATTCTACGATCTTGGCTTCTACCAGATGTTGCAATTTTTCTGACTGCGGTCGGTTATCTAAAATATTCAGCAACAGAGACTTGGAAGGCAAAGTTACGGTATGCTCTAAGATTTCTAAACCCCGTGCTAAGTTTACCACTGAGAGCGATCGCAGATTAAACGCTGCGGCCTGCATCTTTTCTGGCGAATAAAGCAGTTTCAGTAACAGTAGCAGCCGCTCTTTGACATCCAATTCCAATTCTAAAAGGGCGCGTTGCAGTAACTCAGAGACAATCGCAATCCTCTGGCTTGATTGATGATTTTCTTTTTCATCTAATATTTTCAAGTCTATATATGCACCATAAATCTCGCCTAAAAATTTTAATTCCTGCTCAATTAAATTTTCTACCCGACTTTCATAAAACCGATCTACTAAACCTCTAATTCCTGGTTGTTTATGTATTTTTAGTAAGCTGCGAAGAATATGATCCCTAGTTATACCCCAGGATGCCTCCAAGTTTTCCCATAAAGTCTCTAATGCTTCCTGAGTGCCAATTTGAGCAATGGTACGCCAAGCGTACATCCGCACTACTTCTGGTTTGTAAATATTGGTAGCTAACCGCAACAGCATCTCTATGGCTTCATTTTCTAGTCGCACTAGGGATGACATTGCTATAGTGCGGGTTGATTTGTAATAAAGTGCTGCAATCAGCGCCGAATAGTATTCCTCTAAATGCGTTGCTGCAATCATCTCCAATACGGCACAGCGCACCCGTAACGATTCATCTTGTAATAAATTCGGGATGTGAATCCGTAACGCTTGTAAATAAACTGCTTCTCTAAGCGCTCTAACTCCATTCACCCGTTCCCGTTCTTTCTTATGAGTCAACATCCGGCGCATAGTTTGGGTAGCTGCTACCTTTTGCATCGGCGTTCCCTGACGTAAGACTAAAGCGGCGGCGGTAGCGCGGATGAGTGAGTTTTGGCGAGGGTTAAGATATTCTTCTAGAATGCTTAAATTGGGATTTGGTTCAGCTAGCCAAACGTAACGTAGTGCTAGGGCGAAAACTTCGGGGTTAGTTTCTTGGGGTTGTTCTAACAAAGGACGAATGGCGGATAGATAAGCGGGATTTGCACCTGCTGTCAGCATCACTTCCAAACTTTGGCGCTGCAAATCTGGGGTTAACTTAACTAACAGGGGTGCTAAAACTTCCGCACATCCTTGGGGGTCAATTTGGGCTAAAAGTTCAATACAAGAGCGTTTATCTGCCTCGCTGCCTTTTTCTGCTAAAGCTTTGACTACTCCCTGCTTGAAGAATCGTAAGCCAACATTGGTTGCACTCAACTGGCCCCGTGCCACACTCAAGACTAACAGTTCAACGTAGCGCGATCGCAATTCCCAAACTACTTTTAAACAGGTGCTAGCTATCAGCATTGTTTCTGCCACTAACACCCACTTTTGCAAGGATACGGGTACAAAGCGGTTACAAAACAATAGAGTTGCAAAAATGAGTACTCCTGTCAAACCTGTAGCGATCGCTTCGGCGGTTCCGCCTGATAAAGTCTGCATCCGGCTGCGAATTGATTCTGGAATTGGTTGGTACAGGATGGGGCCGCTACTCATGACAAAGGTATAGCGCAGAAGTTCATCGCAGAATTTGACAATTATCAGGCCCCAGAAAAAGCTTTGCGATTGTATGGCTGGAATTAAATGGAAAAATACCAGCACTCCTGGTAATGAAAAACCTACGGTGATTGGTAAAAGCGTCGCTGTGAAAAACACCCCCATCCGTTCAATAAGTCGGCTGGAAATAAACCACTGCAATAACAACTCACACAGTCCCAACATCCCACCAAAAAGACCCAAGAAACTGGCGAGTTCTCGGTCGCCTAAATTGGATTGGAGTTCGCGCAGATATTGAAAATCTATTAACAACCCAATGACTTGCAACAGACCGACAAAAGCAAACAATTGCCAAACATAGCGCTTCAGAGGACTTTTAATAAAGCGCTCTCGTGAAGCTTGTTCTTCAGGAACTAGTCTTTGTGGGGTTTCAGGAAAAGCTGCTCGATAGTGATTAGTTAAATAGAATAAAATCGCCGATCCTAATAAAATCACAAAACAGGCGATGAAGATGATCTTATTCAGCGAGGTGTATTGCACTAGCCAAGGCAAACTAAAGCCACTAATCACATCTGCTACCAAAAGTCCACTACTCACCAGTGGGTAAGTCCGCTTAATCTCTCGAATGTTAAATATTTGGTTAGCGACAATGGAGGTGTTGAGATCATTGACTACATAAAGGGCATCTACCCATAGCCGCAGTAGAAAAGCCGAAATAACTGCCAGGTAAGAAACATGAGATCCCCAACGTAATACAACCAATAGAAGTAATGGCATCAACATGCAAGGTGCGATCGCTACAATCACCCGGCGTAAGGGAAAAATCCTTTGCAGCCAAGAGTATAAAAAAACCAGTACTGCGCTCATAACGGCATTGGCAATATACATCCACGGCAATAGATGAGTCCCATATTCATCCAAAAACAGCGCCACGGTACTGTCTTCTGCCCACCGCAATCCTACACATACAGTTGTGTAAAAAATAAACATTAGTTGTGTTCGTTCACTCTCCTCTGGCCGGAGATTCACCCACTGTAGTAGTCGTGGTAAAACAACTTTATTTACAGCAAACCAGTGATTTTTCAGTTCCATGCAGTTTTATTTTCTGGTAGTATCACCGCCTAATAGGGGCAGGGGGCAGGGGAGCAGGAAGACAAGGGGACAGGGAGACAAGGGGAATTATTGAACAAGTCCTTGTCTCTTCTTCATGTTCAATGCCCCATTCCCCATTCCCCATTCCCCATTCCTCATTCCCAATTCCCCATTCCCCATTCCCTCATCCCCTGGAAATAGCAAAAGTCCTGAGCAACTGAGTATTATGTTTCCCACTCAGCCTTCAAGACTATCGATTTGAGATAAATTTAAACGACTTCAAAGCTTTGGGCGTATCTTACATCCAAACGAAAAAACCCCTGACTTCTAAGCAGGGGTTTTTCAAACTTGGTCTATTAAACAGTTAGAGGATTATTTTTTGGGCGAGATAAGCATCATCATGTTTCGCCCTTCTTTTTTAGGCGCTTGTTGAAGCTCACCAAAAGGCTCCAAATCCGTTGCCATTCGCTTGAGCAAATCTTCTGCTAGGTCGCTGTGTTGAATTTCTCGACCCCGGAACATCACAGTCGCTTTGACTTTATCGCCATCTTTCAAAAAGCGCTCTGCTTGCTTAACACGCACGTTGTAGTCGTGTTCTTCTATTTTGTAACGCATCTTAACTTCTTTGACATCAGCCGTGTGCTGCTTTTTCCGGGCTTCCCGCGCCTTTTTCTCCTGCTCAAACTTATATTTCCCGTAGTCCATAATCCGACAAACTGGCGGGTCAGCTTTGTCACTTATAAGCACCAAATCTAACTCTTTCTCTTCTGCTAGTTGTAGTGCTTCCTGTGGGGGCATAATTCCCAATTGGGCACCGTCAGTATCAATGACCCGAATTTTCGGGAAGCGAATTCGTTCGTTAATTTGGGGCAGATCGCGAGTTCTTTTCTTCTCAATCACAGGCATTATGATTTGTGGGAGCTCTTAATGAAGGATTTGGTGTAGTCTTGATTGTTATGCCTCAGAGGGCAAAATACGGAAATAACTCAGGACTGAAAACATAGTCTACAGTTCTAGAGTAACTAATCCATAAAAGAGTTGCGTCGTTTGTATTTGTCATTTTACTAACTCTGAGAGAATTTCTCTGCAATAGTTAATCTAAATTACACAACCTAGGCATATATTAAATATTATTACAACTTTTGCTCAATAATGTTGACAGTCTAATTAAGCACTGTTTTTCCAGAATCCCAAGCTTACAGTATGTAGATATATCTAGCAAAACTTATGTAATATATTAACTTACATTAAGTATTTTAGCATTTAAAAGGGCAGTTAGAAACCGTAGCTACACTAGGTTTTACCCACCGGCGTGGGTTGGAAACCCTCCATTTTTCTGAGACTACCCTGCGGCAAGGCTTGTTGAGGTTTGTATGGCTGCTCATAGAACAAGGTAGTAATCCAATACTTCTCGGGTTTTGGGGAAAAGGGGAAGGGGGAAGGGGAAAGAAAAAACCTTTAGCTCTTCCCTTTTCCCTTTACCCAAAATCTGATTCCAAATTAAAAATGCACAAAGCGAGAAGTATTGGGTAGTAATCAGATTGACACTCTCAGGTCTAAAGACACGCTCGATTCTCCAAGTTAACTTCCCCTTCCCTCTTTAGCTTCGTGAGGGTTCTCAAGGTTAGAGAAAAAGCAATAACGCACAGGCAGACTTCGTTTATTATGCAAGATGAACCGCGATTTCTAATGGCCAGGTATATTGATTTACAAAGGTGATGTGCTTTCATACATCTGTTTATGCTTGGCTAAAAGCTCTTGATATTTGTCATTTGTCTTTGCTTGTATCCACTTGGCTTTAAAAATGGCTGCTGACTCGGCTTTAACAGGGTCTTCTTCGTAAGGAAGAATCTCTTTTTTCGAACCTGAAGTTTCCGAATTCTGTTTATATTTTCTGCCTGTTTTATGATTAGCATAACGGCGAGAGCGAGTATAGCCCATTTGGATAAACTTTCGTGCCATATCTGCGCCGATAAAATCATCTTGTTTTAGATAACCAAGAAACATCTCGTAGATTTTTTCACTTGATTCTCTAGCAATCTCAGGAGTTTTGAACCGCCAGTAAGGAAGAATTTCTGATTTGTATGGTTCCACCAAAAGTACGCCCTGTTCACCCTTGCCAACGCGATATAGTTCAGGATGTTGGCGAAAATCGATATTTTTAAAGTCTAAAGAATAATCAAATGGCATGATAGATTTTTATTAGGAATAATAAACTTTAAGTAAAAAGTTCAGCTTCTATCCTAGTAAGGAGATTTTCTTCTACTATGCTATCTAGCACTCAATCTGTGAACAGTGTCCTTGCGCCAGGAAATTTGCGTAAAGTGCATCACATTGCCCTCAATGTCCAGGATATGCAGGCTTCCCGTTACTTTTATGGCACAATCTTGGGTTTACACGAACTTACAGGCGACGAAGTACCCGCAACTCTGACGGAACTTGTCGCATCAGGGAAAGTAGCGAACTTTATTACCCCAGATGGGACGATACTGGATTTATTTGGGGAACCAGAATTATCACCACCAGATTCCAATCCAGAGAAGACATTCACCAGAGCCTACCATTTGGCTTTTGACATCGATCCGCAGTTATTCGATCGCGCGGTGACAGTGATCGGAGAAAATAAAATAGCGATCGCTCATGGCCCAGTGACTCGTCCTACTGGTAGAGGTGTGTATTTTTACGATCCAGATGGCTTTATGATTGAAATTCGTTGCGATCCAGAAGCTAGTTAACTTAGGGGTAAAAACAAAAGTATCTACCATGACCGCGAAACTCATCCAAATATTTAAAGTAATTGAAGAAACAATCACAAAACCGCCAATTCCACACGAACCATACAAGCAATCATTGAAAGCCTGGGCGATGTATTGTTTACGAGATAAAGGTTTTATAGTTGTTTATGCTCAAAATGCTGATTTTGCGATTGAAAGAAAAGGCGAAGAAAAGCTATATTTTAAAGTTTCAAATAGTCCCGATGATTTAGATAATTCTGTTAGCTGGATTGTTTGGGATAGCGCAACTAAAAACGCCAGTCTCATTCCTCAAAAAATAGACTGATATTAAAAAAGCGCTATAGTCATAAAATTTTACTCCCCTTCCTACTATTTATTGCTGCACAAATATCTGATGTTCTGGCGAATTTAATCCCAACTGCAACACAGCCAATACTTGCTGCATATTGCCAGCAAGTAAATTTGACATTGACAACCACAAACCAGGAAATACTTGACTTTTGATAATTCCATCTGCGTCCGGTTCTAAGGAGACATATTCTCCTTGTTGCAGGCTAAACCAATCTAATTTATTTTCAAATATTTGCCAAACAATGTATTCTTTTACCCCATTACGACCATAGACTTTTTTCTTATCATGTAAGTCAATAGCAACACTGCTAGCCGCTATCTCTATTACGAGTTCTGGCGCACCTTCTATGTAGTCATCATCGCTCAAACGAGATTGTCCTTTAGCTGCTGGTGTGATTAATAACACTCCATCTGGTTGGGGTTCATTGTCTCGATCTAAGCGGACTGTTGGCTCAATTCCCAATCTCACCCCAGGAGTGGCAATTTGGTAAGTCCACAACCAGCCGATTAGATGACCGTGTGGTTCAGCATGACTTTCAAAGCGTAATGGGGATGCAAAATATACAACTCCTTCAATTAATTCTGCCTTTTGATGACGGGGCATTGCTTGATAACGTCGTTCAAATTCGTAGCGAGTGAGGCGATCGCCATTTTCTAAAGGAGGAATTCGTTGCTTGAGTGATAAGTTAACCATGATTTTCAGCTC
Source organism: Nostoc sp. (assembly GCF_036917775.1). Lineage (GTDB taxonomy): Bacteria > Cyanobacteriota > Cyanobacteriia > Cyanobacteriales > Nostocaceae > Nostoc. The sequence goes on along the minus strand of NZ_JBALEQ010000075.1, from coordinate 120,647 downwards.
TGGCAAGGAGTCTTACTTTATTATCCCTTGAAACCTTAATTACGAATTACGTTAGCGTAGCGGGGCGTAGCCCATTACGAATTAGTGTTAGGTTTCTCGAATACCATTAAATGCTGTTGAGGTAACAAGTTTTTAGTTTCACGCCAAACCAGACCAACGGCTTGCATTTCTTTGCGAACTTGCTTTTGAGTCATTTTGTGCAGACCTTTAATCATAATAAAGGGATTTTCACCCCGATACTCAACCAGAACTACTCGACCACCTGGTTTTAGTGCTTTCACAATTCCTTGCATCACTTCTTGAGGATACTCAAGTTCATGATAAGCATCTACCATCAATGCCAAATCGATACTTTCAGATGGTAAGTTTGGGTCACTAAGGTTTGCTAAAACAGGCTCAACATTGGTGATATTTTTCTCTTTTTTGAACAACTCAATTATTTCTAACATTTCTGGCTGAACATCTACAGCTAACACCTTCCCCTGTGTTAATAAGGGCGCAATGCGAAAGCTCAAGTAACCTGTACCAGCACCAATATCAGCCACTACATCGTGAGATTTAAGATTAAGGAGGCTGACTATTTTACTTGGCTGTTCCTCCACCTCTCGGCTTTGTCGTTCTAGCCAGCCTGCGCCTGTATATCCCATAACTTTGGCAATTTCTCGCCCCATATAGTATTTGCCAATACCATCTGGACTGTGGATTATCCGTTGTTCGTAAACCGTGGTGGATGAAGAAGCGGCTAATGCTATGGAAGCTTTATCAACCAGCAAGCATTCAAGTATTAACAGGAAAATTACTATCAAAGGTAAGATTTTCAGCTTGTGGTTATAACTCATCTGTGCCTCAATTAATAATTGTCGCGGGTTGGGGGATCTCTTGTGCGTAAGTCATTATCATGACACTTTAAGCTTCTAGGCCGATGTGAAAATAAACATTTTCAGGATTTACTTAAACAGCCCGTTTAAAAATTTGTAATCCAACCTTTGGACGCTTATATGCAAAACCTGCCCCTAATGTTAGAGCCTGTACTCGCCGTACAGAAAGTAGTAGGTGACGGTGTAATTAAACCTCTCGGTCATCATGAACTGCTGTTGGTGCTGGTGCAACTGTCACTATTGCTGCTCGTAGCGCGGGGATTAGGTGAGTTAATGCGCCGAATTAACCTCCCGCCTGTTGTTGGGGAATTATTGGCGGGTGTGCTGCTTGGCCCTTCTCTATTTGGTTTGCTCCTTCCAGACTTGCAAGCTCACATCTTTCCCAAAAGTCAAGAGCAGTCTAATTTACTTTCGGTGATTTCTTGGTTAGGTGTGTTATTTTTGCTGATTGTAACTGGGTTGGAGACGGATCTCAAGCTAATTCTTCGTAAGGGTAAAACGGCTCTTTTGATTTCACTGGGCGGAATTATTGTCCCCTTTATCACTGGCTTTGGATTAGGTTGGCTATTGCCAGATAGTTTTTTAGCCGACCCAGAAAAGCGACTAGTATTCAGTCTATTTATCGCCACAGCAATGAGTATTTCGGCAGTACCAGTGATTGCTAAGGTGCTGATGGACTTAAACCTGATTCGCCGTGACATTGGTCAAGTAACCTTAGCGGCTGGGATGACTGACGACACCATCGGCTGGATTTTACTTTCTGTGGTTTCCGGTCTAGCTAGTAGCGGCAAGTTTGACTTCGGAACAATTTTTCATTCTGTGAGTGCAGCTATATTGTTTTTAGCGATCGCTTTCACAGTTGGGCGTACCATCGTAGACCAGATTTTGCGCTGGGTTGATGACTATGTTGGTGGAATCTCAGCTAGTATATCGGCTGTGCTGATTCTTTCACTCTCGGCAGCAGCACTTACCCACGCATTAGGTCTAGAAGCAGCATTAGGAGCTTTTGTGCTGGGGATTCTGGCGGGCCAATCTCGCCGCTTTAGTAACGAAGCTGGACATCTGCTAGAAGTATTCACAGCAGCCTTTCTAGCGCCAATTTTCTTTGCTGGGGCTGGTTTGAAAGTTGATTTGCTAACTCTGTTAGTCCCCCAAACGCTGCTATTTGGCTTGATTGTTCTCGCTGTCGCCTGTGTTGGCAAATTTACAGGTGCTTACCTTGGTTCTCGCGTCGGTGGCTTGAGTCATTGGGAAGGTTTGGCGATGGGTTCCGGGATGAATGCTCGCGGGGCAATGGAAATTGTCGTTGCCACGATTGGTTTATCTTTGGGAGTGCTGAATCCCCAAATGTACTCAATTATTGTTATGGTGGCGATCGTCACTTCCCTAATGGCTCCACCCCTTCTGCGCTGGACTTTATCAAAAGTGGTTATGAGTGAGGAGGAAGCTCAACGGTTGGAACAAGAAGAGCAGGATAGCCGCAGCTTTATCAAGCAAATCCACCGTGTCTTAATACCTACTAGCGGTGGCCCCAACATCCAACTTGCAGCGCAACTAGTGGGCTACATGGCTCACCAAAACTCGATAGAAGTCACATCTCTATATGCCCTGAGTGACAAGCAGCCTCAAAAGAAAGGCCGCCGGGCAGCGACCCAGGTTAAAGATACCGCCGCCGAGGAAGCTCTGGCTTCTGTTGCTGAGGAAATGCAGCTACCTGATGATACGACCCTGCAAACAAAAATGGAGTCTGGGCGTAGTAAAGCGGAGGTAATTTTGAATGAAGCGAACAAAAACTATGACTTGATCGTATTGGGAGCTTCGGAACAGATACGCCCCCAGAAAACATTGTTCAATTTGCTTGTAGATCGGGTAGTACAAGAAGCGCCATGTGCAACGATGGTGGTCAAGTCGCACCTACCCCAAGCTAAAGGCGAGATATGCAAAATCGCTCAACAAAAGCTGACAAAGATTCTGGTTCCAACTGTGGGGACAGAATATAGCAAAAATGCTGTAGAGATGGCAAGTACGATCGCTGCTCAAACGGGAGCATTAGTGATGATCGTGAACGTGATTAATTTGCCACAAGTTGAGTATATTCTATACGAACAGCGATCGCTAACTCCAGTCAAGGAAATTGCTCACGATCTGCTTGAACAGCAAGCAGCAATTGGTCGCAATCTAGGTGCTGATGTCAAAACCTATATTCTTCAAGGAACCAGCCCAGAAAGAGAAATCCTCAAGTTTGCCCAAACTCAGGAAGTTGACCTAATTATTTTAGGGAGTAGTATCCGAATGGTTACAGGTCGCGTTTTCTTTGGTCACAGAGTGGATGCAATATTAAGTAAAGCCCATTGTCCAGTAGCAGTAATTACTACGCCATAGGCGTTCTCAGCTTTAACTAGATTACGACTGATACCAATTCTTTATTAACTTGCACTTAATAAGGACGTGATGATATAATCCCATCCACAAATAGAAGCGATTCCTTCTACTGAGATAGAACCCTTGAACCTATTTTAACTTCCGTCTTAATTCATCTTTACCCGAATTTCTCACGTATTGTGTGGAGAGTGTGGGAGGTGTGGGAGGCAATGCAGCGTTCATTGATAGTTATTCAATTCCTCCTCTTTCTCCCCACACTCCCCACACCCCCCACACTCACGCTCATTTCTCACAAGTGAGAAATCCAGGTTTAGGCCCTTTGCTTGTTCACCATCAAATTTTCTTAACACCTTGGTATCAAGAAATGGAAAAGTATTTAGTCACCAAAGAAGAGATTGAGTCTTATGAAGGACTAGAAAAAACACATTTTCTCAACTCCAATGCTTGCAGACTGAATAAGTCTTTAGGAGATTTGACAGGTTTAAAAAATATCGGTTTCCACATCATTGAAGTAGAGCCTGGACGTGAATCAACGGAGCTTCACATGCACTATCACGAAGAAGAGTGTGTATACGTTCTTGAGGGAGAGGCTGAGGCAACAATTGGAGAAAGCATTTATCCAGTTAAAGCAGGAGATTTTATTGGATATCGCGCTGGTGGTAAGCCGCATAAGCTGACAAACACGAGCAATTCTATATTTAAATGTATAGTAGTTGGTCAAAGGCTAGACCATGATATCGGTGACTATCCAAATTTGCAGAAACGTATATATAGGAGTAAAGGTTTAAAATGGAATCTGGTCGATATGGAAAATATAGCTGAACCAGTAGCAGGTAAGAAGGCATAACAAATGGAAACTCCGGCATTCTGTCTGTGGCTAATACCAATTCTCTATGAAATTGTACTTAATAGCGAGGTGATGATATAATCCCATCCACAAATAGAAGCCCCAAAGGGGCTGATCTTAGCTCGATCCTCTAGAAGTAACTGATCTTTGCAAATTAGCTAAAGCGCGATTGTAATCCAAAATAGCTGTGACTCGATTACCTTCTGCTCTTGTCAGGTCATTTTCAGCAGAGATCACCTCTGTTTGAGTACCCACACCAGCTTGGAACCTCAGCCTTGCTAAATTCAGAGCTTCCCTGGCTTGATTTAAAGCCACACTAGAAGTCTGCACATTATTTAAATTAGATTGCAATTGAGAATAGAATTGTTCTACATCAAAGCGAATTTGGTCACGCTGGGTGGCAAATTGACTCTCTGCGATCGCAATATTAGCTCTTGACTGAGCCGCCCTTGCTCTTGCTGCTCCTCCATCAAACAAAGTGAGGTTTCCTTGGAGCCCCACTGAATAGCCATCAGTAATCCCGACACCATCATCATAGCGATCTAGCAGGTTGTAGTTGCCGACCAAACTAATTTGCGGCCCTAGCTGTGAAAGTGCTTGTCGTCGCTGTTGCTCACTAATGTTACGTTGTGCTAATTGCTGTTGCAATTCTGGACGATTTTGAAACGCTTGGACAATACTTTGTTCTACCGTCTGCGGCCAAAGACCAACTAACTGTACAGGATCTGCGGCACTGATATCAACTGACTGGGACAAACTTAACGTGGTGGTAAGCTGACGACGGGCAATTTGTTGCTGCGAGATAGCATTAGTTAGTTGTTGTTGGGCGTTTGCTAAATTCACCTGAGCCTGTAGCACATCGAACCGCGTACCTACTCCCGCTTGTTCTCTGGCTTGAGTATCTCGCAAACTAGCCTGGGCATTCTCTACAGCAGCTCGGTTAATTCTTACTTGTTCATCTGCTTGTTGCAAATCGTAGTATTGAGTCGTGGCATTCAATCTAATTATTAAAGACTGGCTTTCAACATTCAATTCATCTACACGTAATTGTTCTTCAGCTGCTTGGATTGCCGCTTGTCGATTACCAGAGGTATAAAGGTCGTAATTCAGTTGTGCTGAACCATTAAAAGAGGTGCTGGATTGAGATGAATTATTAGTAAAACCATTACCACTATTAGTCAAATTACTGTTGATTCCCAAAGTAGGAAATAAGGCAGCTTGAGACTCACGTAAGGCTGAACGACTGCGTTCTAGCTGTAATATTGCTACCTGTAAATCTCGATTATTGCGTCGTGCTAGTTCCAAAGCTTGTGCCAAAGTGATTGGCACAGTTCCCTGAATCCTTACTTCCTGGGGTTTAGTAGGAAATTGCAGAGGATTAGGATTAGGGTTGAGGTAATCAGGAACCTGCACAGAGCTTGAGTTATTCTGCGGTTTTGGCGGAGTTACTGCACTTGCTAAAGCTGGAAAAAGAATCGCAAATGCAACACCAACCCAGGTAGAATGCACAAATAATAAGCTAAAATTCATAATCTAGATGTAGTCATTAGTTAGGTTTTTGGAGGACACAATCAAAAGTTTTTATCTTGATTGACCTATAGAAATTTAAAGTTTAAATTCCTCCTCTAAGGGTTGATATTAACAAATTACCCAACAATCAAGCCATCCTGAACTCGAATAATCCTTTTGGTTTGAGCAGCGATATCTGGTTCATGAGTGACAATTACAATTGTGATTCCTTGGTCATTAAGTTCTGTCAGCAAATTCATCACCTCATGAGAAGTTTCAGTATCTAAAGCTCCTGTTGGCTCATCTGCCAAAACTAATGCAGGTCGGTTGACTAAAGCACGAGCGATCGCTACCCGTTGTTGTTGTCCCCCAGATAGTTGACTAGGACGGTTAGCTATGCGTCCCTGTAATCCTACTTTTTCCAGGGCTTCTAATGCCCTTTCACGGCGTTTTGGCTTGGGTAAGTTAGCATAAACCATTGGTAACATAACGTTTTCCAGTGCTGTTGCCCGCGCCAATAGGTTAAATTGTTGAAAAACAAAACCTATTCTTTGGTTGCGAATATACGCTAATTCATCATCATCAAAAGTCGTCAGGTTTCTCCCTTCAAAAATATAGTCTCCAGTTGTCGGACGATCCAGGCATCCCAAAATATTCATCAGTGTGGATTTACCCGAACCTGACGCACCCATAATCGAGACATATTCCCCTTCCTCTATAGAAAGTTCAATTCCCTTAAGAATTGGAACACTAACTTCTCCTAAATAGTAAGTTTTAGTAATAGATTCCATCCAAATCATCGTTGTCATATTAATTACGAATTACGAATTACGAATTATCTAGTCGCTTCTTAAAGCATTAATTGGATCTAATTTAGATGCGTTTCGTGCTGGAATTACCCCAGCGACTAAGCCAACACTCAATGAGAGTACAAATCCAGCAATAATCGACAAGAAAGAAATGACAAAGGGAAATTTAAAAATACTTGAAGCTATAAAGGCTAATAAAATCCCAGTGGCCATCCCAATACATCCGCCAAGAATGGAAATTACGATCGCTTCAGCTAAAAATTGATTCAGGATTGCCGAATTGGTGGCTCCTACAGCTTTACGAATCCCGATCTCTCGCGTCCGCTCAACTACGGAAACTAGCATAATGTTGGCAATCCCAATTCCACCAACTACTAACGAAATACCAGCGATCGCTACCACCATGACTGTAAATAAGCCGACAACACTAGTAAAAGTGCTAACAATATCAGCTTGATTAGTCAGCCGAAAATCATCAGCTTGCGGTGGATAAATGTTGTGACGCAGACGTAAGAGATTGGTAACTTGAAACTGAGCAGCTTCTAACTGCTCCTGATTAGCACCTTTGACTAAAATTCCATTTACAGAAACGCCTACCAAAGCATTGTTCCCAACCAGTCTCTTCGACATACTAGTTAGAGGAATGAAAACCTGATCATCTCGATCCATCGGCCCCTGAGAGCCTTTAGGTTCCATCACCCCAATCACTTGATAAGCCTCTCCCTGAATGCGAATTTTCTCGCCGATAGGATTTGCACCCTGTCCAAAGAGTGTATTCTGAACTGTAGGGCCAAGAATCGCTACCTGTGCGACAGTATCTAGTTCTTCTTGAGTAAAATATCTCCCTTGCTGGGGGTGAGTATTTCTGACTTCTGGATAGTTTAAATCTGTGCCATAAATGGTTGTTGAGGTGTTCTGTCCTGCATACACAACTTGAGCGCTGCGTTGGAGATAAGCAGAAACCATCTGTGCTGATGGTGCTTGTGTAGCGATCGCCTTTGCATCTTCCCAGGTCAAGGTGCTGCTAGAACCGACTCCTTGACGGACATTCCCGCTTCTGGCAGCACCCGCTAAGATTTGGATCACATCTGTACCCAATGCTTGTATCTGTTGCTCTACGCCCTTTTGCACTCCCTGACCAACAGAAGTAATGGCAATGACTGATGAAATCCCAATAATCACGCCCAACATCGTTAGACCTGTGCGTAATTTGTTACTCCACAATGTCTCTGCCGCCATTGTCAAGATTTCCAGCAACGGTACTGTGCGGGTCTTCTTAGCTTTGTAAAAGCCCTTAAATATCTTAAACATAAGGTTTTATTTCAAACTCAATACAATTGAGTCAAGCATTTCTTCTCTTCCTTTGTGTCCTTTGCGTCCTTTGCGGTTCGTTAAAAAAATTGACTATGACAAAGAGTTAAGCGTTAACCCAACCGTATTGACTTAAAACTAAGGAGAACCACCGCCTGAACGACCACCACCGCCGCCACCGGCTCCTCTTCCACCACCGCCACCACCAGTTCCACCGCCTCCTCCCACGCCAGGGAAAACTCCTCCTCGTGGTGTTGATTGCGGACGCGACCCTGGTGGGAAACTGAGTAATACTCTCTCGTTTCCTGTCAATCCAGACTTAACTTCGGTAAAGTTATTTGCGGTGACACCAGTCTCGATGCGAGTAAAAACAGGTTTGTTATCTGCTCCAGTCACATATACACCTGTGGCATTTTGTTGTCGCACAACTGATGCGGTTGGTACTACTAAAACATTTTCAACCTGACCGACTTGAAAATCTACTTCTGCATTCATCCCAGACCGCAGTAATCTTTGAGGGTCTGAAAGTGATACTCTCACTTCAAAACTGGTTACGTTTTGTTCTACTATTGCTTGGGCGGCGATTTGGCTGACTTTACCTTCAAAGGTTTTTCCTGGGTAGGCATCTGCTGTAATCGAGACTTTTTGACCAAGGCTGATTTTGGAAATATTTGTTTCCGCTAAATTTGCGACAACTTCATTGGTTGAAGCTAGAGACAAGATCGAAGAAGAAGATGAAGAAGCTACTTCACTACTAGCAGTTGTGGGTGTCACAAAAGCGCCGGGATCGGCAAATTTCTTTGTCACCACCCCATCAAAAGGGGCGCGAATAATTGTGTCATTGATTTCGGCTTGGATGTTTTGCAACGAACCACGAGCAGATGTTACCTGGGCGCGGGCTGCATTAATATCTTCTTGGCGCGTTCCTGCTTTCAGAAGTGCCAATGCTTGTTGTCTCTGCTTCACTACAGCTTGTGCTTGCTCAATGTCTTCTGGACGTGACCCAGCTTTTTGCAATCCCAGTGCTTGCTGTGCTTCATTTACACTAGCTTGAGCGCTGTCACGAGTGGCACGGTTTTGGTTAAGAGTCTGAAGGGATATACCGCCTGCATTGTAAAGCTGTTGATTACGAACAAAATCGTCTTCTGCTTGGCGAAGTGTGGCTTGAGCGCTTTGCAAGCGTGCCTGTGCTTGGGCAATATCTTGAGAGCGATTGCCTGCTTGTACCTTTTGCAGATTCGCCTGGGCTTCGTCCAATACTCCTTGTGCTTGAGCAATATCTTGAGGACGATTACCTGCGATCGCTTTTTGTAAATTCGCTTCGGCTTGTGCTAATTGCCCTTGAGCAGAAGTAAGTTGCCCCCGCAGGTTGGAATCATCCATGTAAGCGACAATCTGTCCTTGTTTGACGAGATCCCCTTCCTTCGCTAGCAGTGTTTTTAAAATGCCAGAATTTTTCGGACTGAGGTTAATTGACCGCTCAGGCTTCACTGTTCCGTTCGCTGAAACTGTGATTGTTAAACTCTGCCTTTGTACAGGTCTTGTCAGCACCCGACGACTGGCTTGTTGCTGGGAAACAACGGCTACTTGGTAATAAACTGCATAGCCAATTCCACCCAAAAGGCAAAAAGCAATTAGCCAAGAGAGCCAATTTCGTTTGCCCTTTTTTTTCTTTACCTCTGGAACTAAAACTGATGAATCTACGGTATTTGGTGTATCAATTTTCATATCCATTTTATCTATAAGGAACGGCTACCGAGCCAGTTATTCACGGCTAAACTATAGCCTGGTAGCCCTATACTCACAATGATTTTGAGTTTTTAGTGTTTTAAAGGTTTATTTGCAGTACCAACCCACTAGGAAGTCTGAAATAATCATCACGCACTCTCACTAATCTTCCAGCAGGAACAATTTCCTGATTGGGAAGAAGAATATCTCCGTTGGGAAGTCTGAAGTAACCTTGGTTACGCAGTCTAACTATGGATCTAGCAGGAATAATTTGCCCGTTGGGATATCTAATGTCACCATTACCAAGTCTGACTACTCTGCTATAGGATTGGTTGTCGCGGTTCCAATTGTCCCGATCTCTAGAGTTTCGGATTTCTCCAGGATAGGATCTGCCGTCACGGTTCCAATTATCCCGATCTCTAGGGTTTCGGACTTCTCTAGGGTAGGATCTGCCGTCGTGGTTCCAATTATTATCCCGATCTCTAGGGTTTCGGACTTCTCCAGGATAGGATCTGCCGTCGCGATCCCAATTTTGATCGCGATCGCCAACAACATAGACTTTCGTCTGGGCACTTGCAGGCGCAGTCAAAAGAGTGGGAACAATTATCAGGGCAGCAGCAGCTAAGACTATTGATATACGGTTTGGTTTCAACATGAAATTAAATCCTTATTAGTATTAAATTTCTATTCTGCTGAGGTTTAGATTCAGCAATACTTAGATCGTTGCCTTTGTGTGGGTATCAATATGTTTGACATTTCCCTCATCGTATAAATTCATACATAATAATTATCGATCAAAAAGTTGAAACCAATGTATGACGAAAGTCATTAGTAATTCGAGACTTATGTATGACCAAAGTCATCAGTTTTTAATGGGGAGATAAGGGAGAATAATTAATATTTAATGCCCAATCTTTTTAAATTTAATCCTGCATTGGTGCAATTCCTTGCCAGATAATATCCACAAAATTTTGGATAAATACTGATACTTCTGTACCACGATCTCCAGAGTTTAAGTAAGCTGTTATTATGAAATCGTCTTCTTTTATACTTTTTTGAGACGAAATCTGCTCTAAGAAAACATAGTTCATCAACGAGCCGAGTAAAATATGAGCCACTGTCTGGGGATCGCAAGGGCGAAGGCGATTTTGGTTGATTTCATACTCTAGAAAAGCGGTCAGTGCTTTGAAATCTTGTATGGGTCGTGGTTCTTTACCTCCAAGTTCTGGAAACGCATTGCCTCGCGATCGCAGCATCACGATCTGAGGCAGCACCTCACGATAAAATTCCATAATCTGGAAGCAAATATTGATTAGGTTTTCTTTGAGATTGCCTTTGCCACTAAGAGATTTTAACTCGCTCACCCATACGGGTTTTTCTGGAATTCCCATCGCCGCAAAAAATAATTCTTCTTTGGTTGAGAACCGCTTGAAAATTGAAGCTTCAGAAATACCTGCCTGTTGAGCAATTTCTAAGGTTGAAGCACCAAATCCTTGTTGTAGGAAAACTTGACGAGCCGCTTCTAATATCTGCTGATTGGTGATTTTGGGTACACGAGCCATAAATAAGTGAGTAATTACTTATTAATATATTGCCTTTGTGATGGGAATGTCAATAACTAATGAGGTAAGATTTTGCTGCCGTCAAGAGCGGAGATCGTTTAAGCTAGCTGAAAGATTCTTTGATTAGTGGCTTAAAGGCGGTAATGTGCCTAAACATGTTCGTTTGATTTCTTTTCTAATGGTCTGTAGTTTGTGGAGTATGCCAAAAGCCGCTAACGCGCAGGCATTAATACCCCATATACTGCAACTAGATGGGACAAAGTTAGAGAAGCAGGGGTTGAGCCTGGCACAAGAGGCGGCTCAACTAGCTCAGTTTCAACAGGTTGAATTAGCTTTGCCACGAGCGCGGCTGGCTAGTCAACTGGCTCCGAAGAATGATAAAGTATGGTTGCTTTTAGGTGGATTGCAACTACAAACCAAAGAGTTTGACGCGGCGATCGCTAGCTTAAAAAAAGCGCAATCTATCAACCCCAAAAATGGTGATATTTTGTTTGCTTTGGGTTCAGCTAATTTTCAGCAGAAAAATTACCAAGCGGCGGTTGTCAATTACCAAGACGGTTTGAAGTTAAAACCCAACGATCCAGAAGGGTTATTTGATTTGGGTAATGCTTACTATCTACTGGGTAAATTGCCAGATGCGATCGCACAGTACGATAAAGCAGTCTCTCAAGATAAAAAATTCTGGCCAGCGCTCAATAATATTGGCTTAATCAACTACGAACAGGGCAATACTTCTGAAGCGATTAAGCGATGGCAATCTGCTGTAACCCTTGATAAGCAAGCCGCAGAACCTTTATTAGCTTTGGCAGTGGCACTGTATACGAAAGGCGATCGCCAACAAGGTCTAACAATGGGAGAAGCTGCACTCCGCATCGATCAGCGCTATGGTAGTTTGAATTTTCTTAAAGAAAATCTTTGGGGCGATCGCCTATTGTCTGATACGAAAAAATTCCTAGAATTACCCCGTATTCAAGCAGCTTTACAGCAACCAGAAAACTCATCATCAGCTCCTGGGAAACAGCCTACTCAATAAGGAGTAGGGGGCAGGGGGCAGGGGGACAGGGGAACAAGTCCTTGTCTCTTCTTCATGTCCAATGTCCAATGTCCAATGCCCAATTCCCCATTCCCCATTCCCCATTCCCCATTTCCTATTTACCACTTGCCTAATAGTACCTTTTCGTAGTACATCTATACTAACTAAATACAGGAAATAGTCGCCCAAAAACCTTTGCGGGCGAATATTCCTGGAATCAGCCGTCAATTATGATTTGTCGTCTGTGGGTAGAAGTGCGAGAATTTGGTCAACAAACTGTTGATGGTCAACAACTGGCTTAGAAATGTAGCCATCAGCGCCGCTTTGCTTGAGAAAATTCTCGCGATCGCCTTCCATAGCATGTGCCGTCACCAAAATAACAGGTAAGTGCGCTGTTTTTGGATCGGATTTTAACATCTGTGTAATCTTGATTCCATCAACAGATTTCCCTTGGTAAACACTTCTGGACAGAGAAACATCCATTAAAATCAGGTCGGCTTCTCCTAATTGGGCAATTTTTATTACTTCTTCTACATTTTCAGTATGTTTCACTCCCAAGCCGCCGCGCTTGGACAAAATTTTGGAAAAAACGCGAGCATTAATTAGATCGTCTTCGACAATTAAAACAGTTTTCATGAGATTTTTAGTTATAGAGGTAGAGATGAGGGGATTAAGCAATTCAAAATTAAAAATGAGATAAATGCAGTCATGGCAGGTATTCTGGCTATAAAGCCTATACAAATTAAATGTGCAGCAGATTATCATTCGATTAAAACAGCTACCTGCTATCTGTTTCCTTTTTAATAGTGTATGTACTCTTTGTCATCAAGGATGATACTACTGCTTTTTCTTCTATGACTATCAATATTTTGTTAGGAATCCCATTTCATCCGTTATGCTGTGGTTGCTGCAATATTGAGTTCCGCCGGCTTTTGTGTAGTTAAATTTCAGGGAAAAAACTCATGGCAAAACAGTTAAACCTTCTCTCAACGGGACAGGTAATTCCAACAGCCCTGCACACCGAGATGCAACGGTCTTATCTCGAATATGCCATGAGCGTGATTGTCGGGCGAGCGCTACCAGACGTGCGTGATGGCTTAAAACCAGTGCATCGACGTATTTTGTATGCAATGCACGAACTCGGTTTAGTACCAGATAGACCCTATCGAAAATGTGCCCGTGTAGTGGGTGATGTGTTGGGTAAATACCATCCCCACGGCGACCAATCTGTTTACGATGCCTTAGTCAGGCTAGTGCAGGATTTTTCTAGCCGCTATCCTTTGCTAGCAGGACACGGTAACTTTGGTAGCGTCGATAATGACCCGCCAGCAGCGATGCGTTACACAGAAACGCGCCTCGCACCGATCAGTCATGAGGGAATGCTGACAGAAATCGGCGAAGAGACGGTGGAATTTGTCGGGAACTTTGATAATTCCCAGCAAGAACCAACGGTTTTACCTGCTCAGTTGCCATTTCTGTTGCTCAATGGCTGTTCTGGGATCGCCGTGGGAATGGCGACGAATGTTCCACCCCATAACTTGGGGGAAATTGTCGATGGGTTAATTGCTCTAATCGACAACCCAGATTTGCCAGATGAAAAGTTATTCGAGCTAATTCCAGGGCCAGACTTTCCCACCGGTGGAGAAATAATTGGTGAAGCGGGAATTCGGGAAGCATACACCACAGGTAAAGGTGGGATTCTGCTGCGGGGAGTCGCGGCTTTAGAGGAAATTCCAGCCAGTAGGGGAAGCAAGCGACGGACGGCAATTATCATTACAGAATTACCTTATCAAGTGAATAAGGCAGCCTGGATTGAGAAGGTAGCAGACTTAGTAAATCAAGGTCGTTTGCAAGGAATTTCTGATCTGCGAGATGAGAGCGATCGCGAAGGGATGCGAGTAGTAATTGAACTCAAACGTGATACCAATCCCCAAGAAGTTCTCCAGCATTTATATCACCAAACTGCTTTGCAAGTGACGTTTGGCGCAATACTCCTGGCAATAGTGGATGGACAACCCCGCCAATTAAGTTTGCGTCAACTTTTGCAAGAATTTTTGAGTTTCCGAGAAGAGACGCTGAACCGTCGCTACAATTACGAGTTGGAGAAAGCCCAAAGTCGTGTGCATTTGGTAGAAGGTTTGCTAAAAGCGCTGTCTAATTTGGATGAGGTAATTCAAATTTTGCGCCAAGCTCCCGATGGGAGTACGGCAAAAATAAATCTTTGTAGCCGACTGGATTTGAGTGAGGTACAAGGAGATGCAATTTTGGCTATGCCGTTGCGTCGCCTCACCAGTTTAGAACAGCAAAATTTGCAGCAGGAATTTGAGCAGATAAGCGGACAAATTAATTTGCTGGAGCAATTACTCAACGATCGCCGCGAATTACTCAAAGCGCTGAAAAAAGATTTGCGATCGCTCAAGCGTAAGTACAGCGATCCCCGGCGGACGAAAATTGGAGAGGAGCAAAAGTCTAGGGCAGAGGAGCAGAAGTTTAGGGCAGAGGGGCAGAGTAGCAGAGGGGCAGAGGAGGAGGAACTTAAATCTTCTGAACCGGCAGAAGAAGCAATTTTAGAATTTACCCAACGGGGTTATGTCCGCCGCACCCAACCATCTGGGAGAAAGTCAAAAGCTGAAAATGGTCTCCATGATAATGACTTTATTATCCAAACTGTGTTGACTGACACCCAAAAAGACTTGCTAATACTAACCGGTGGCGGCAAAGTCTATCCTGTGAATGTGGGAGAAATTCCGCTAACTACTGGGCGTTCTCCACGGGGAAAACCTTTAATTACTATGCTCAGTAATACTGCTCAAGGCGCTCAAGAAGCTGTAATCAGCCGCTTTTTGCTGCCGGACAATCTCGAAACTCAGCAGATGATTCTCTTAACAAAACAGGGACGAATTAAGCGTCTGTCTCTGGGAGAATTTACGAACTTGACGCGGCGCGGAATCACGATTTTAAAGCTCAAAGACGATGATGAATTGTCATTTACCCAATTCACCACTCCAGGGGCGCATCTGATTTTAGCTAGTTCTGGTGGGCGAGTGTTGCGCTTTGCAGCCAATGATGAACAGTTACCGGTTATGGGTCGCACAGCAATGGGTTTGCAAGCGTTTCGGTTATTGAGAAATCAGCAAATGGTTGGCTGTGTCACTGTCGGTAAAGATGACCAACTGCTGCTAGTTACTCAAGAAGGATATGCCAAACGGATGGCTGCGAGTCAGTTAAGAGCGGCTAATCGCGGTGATTTAGGCACGCAGGCGCTAAAATTTGCTAGCAAAACTGATAATTTAGCTGGTATGGTCATAGCCATCGCATCTGGCGAGGTAGCTTTAGTGACGAATAAGGAACGGGTAGTGCGGATACCTGTGGAAACAGTGCCGATTTTAGGCCGAGATGTCAAAGGTGAAAGTATCATCCAACTCAACCGCGATGAAAAAATCATCACTGTGGCTGAAGTGCGATCGTAAATCAGAATGATGTTCAACTTGCGACAAGCCAACTTGCAGGATTTAGAGGCGCTAATCCAACTGCGTCTCGAACTCCTGCGGGAGGTTGGCGAAATTAAAGGTGACTCTGACACTGCAAACCTAGCAGAAGCAAATCGAAAATATCTGGGCGAAAAAATGCCGTTGGGTGAGTTTTTAGCTTGGGTAGCTGAAGTGGATAGTCAAATTGTTGCCACTAGCGGCTTAGTATTTTTTCAACGGCCCCCTTACAACGGCAATCTCTCAGGCTTAGAAGCCTACATTATGAACGTTTATACAATTCCCATGTGGCGAGGACAGGGAATTGCTACAGCTTTGTTAAAGGAAATTATCACCTTTATGAGAGCAACTGAGGCAAAACGCCTCTGGCTTCACGCTACTGAGGATGGTAAACGTATCTACAAGAAGCTTGATTTTGTTTTGACTTCAAAAGAAATGGAAATTGTCTGGTACTGACCTAAATTCTCAATATTTTTTAATTCAAAATAATAAAGTCTATTTAAATCAAGCAATACACATAAAATACTTGATAATTAATTTCAATAATATATTATTGTTGATAAGGCTAAAATCTAGATAATATTTTTTATACTTCAGCAAATCTCACTGAAGGCTGATGTTTTAATCTGTATAAATAGCTATTTCTATTTATGTCAAGGTATGGAAACAAAAGTATAAAAAATGTTGCCTTTCTAAAAATATTTGTTATATTAGTTTACATAAGGCAATAAACCTTAAAAACCAAGTTTGGAGTCCGAACCATGACAAATGCAAGCACAACAAAAGTCACTACTCCTGTAATTGAAGATCGCAACGCTTGGCGCTGGGGCTTTACCCCACAAGCAGAAATTTGGAACGGTCGCTTGGCAATGATTGGCTTTTCAGCAGCTATTTTGGTTGAAGTTTTTTCTGGTCAAGGCTTTCTACATTTTTGGGGCATCCTATAAGTTTTAGTATCTAAAGATGACCTATAAATAAAAAAACCTGGAGTGCTAATTCACTACCAGGTTTTTTATTTGTTTTGTCATTTGTTAGTTGTCATTTGTCATTTGTTTATTCATTAATGACCAATGACTAATAACTAATTGACTACCGAATATACTCTTTGAGAACGCTGTTACGATTTGGGTGGCGTAACTTACGAAGTGCCTTCGCCTCAATTTGACGAATCCGTTCGCGGGTGACGTTGAAAATCTGGCCGATTTCCTCAAGGGTCTTCATCCGACCATCATCCAAGCCGTAACGCAGTCTGAGGACATCACGTTCGCGGGGGCTGAGGCTGTCGAGGACTTTTTCAAGGTCTTCGCGCAAAAGATTTTTAGAAACTTGGTCTTCTGGTGTTTCACCATCAGATTCAATAAAATCGCCTAACCGAGAATCTTCTTCTTTACCAATAGGCGTTTCTAGTGAAATAGGCAACTGGGCAGATTTAGCAATAAACCGCAACTTCTCAATTGTCATTTCCATCCGAGTAGCGATTTCTTCCTCGGTTGGTTTGCGACCCATTTCTTGAGATAGTAACTTGGTAGTTTTCTTAATCCGAGAGATGGTTTCGTAAAGGTGAACTGGAAGACGAATTGTGCGGGATTGATCTGCGATCGCGCGGGTAATTGCTTGACGAATCCACCATGTAGCATAAGTGGAGAACTTATAACCTTTTTCGTGGTCAAACTTTTCAGCGGCACGAATCAAACCGAGACTGCCTTCCTGAATTAAGTCTTGGAACGACAAACCACGATTCATGTACTTCTTAGCAATTGAAACCACAAGACGGAGGTTAGATTGCACCATCTTATCTTTCGCTCTGCGACCAACGTGCAGGCGATAACGAAAAGCTGGTAAGGGCAGTTGTACTGCTTCTGCCCATTCACTATCTCGAGGATCGCGATCCAACTGTTCTGAGAGTCTTTCCCGCACCCTCTCTAATTCCAGCAAATCGGCGATTTTTCGCGCCAATTCGATTTCTTCGTCTGCCCGCAACAGCCGAATTCTACCAATTTCTTGCAAGTAAAGCCGAATGGAATCTTCTGTATAGTGCTTTTTCTTGCTTTGTGTCCGACGACGCGATTTAGCGGCTTTTCCAGACTTTGCGTCGTCCTCATCAGACTGAGGCTCTAAAAATTCATCGTCACCTTCATCGATGATAAGCAAGTCCTCTTCATCATCTATTAAGAGTTCTTCTAACTCGAGCTCAGGCTGATTCATTATTTCTAGGTCAGGCTGATATATGCTTTCGAGTACGTTGTTAGCCTGGTTCATGCCGCGTTCCTCATGCTCCTTGCAGAATCAATTACTCAAGATGTGTTTACTGCTCTTTTAAACGAGCCAATTGTCAACCGAAAATAATCTTTTTAGCAGATTTGCCAGAAATATTTTCGGAGCTTTTGCACCTCCGGATAGGAGGTTTTTTTACTTTAGTTTAAGCCATTTCTAAAAGTGATTTGCTCACCCTAGTAAATGTTATATGTGTTGCTATCACATATTGCTTTCAACTAACTGGTCAAAAAAAATACTCGTCTTTCTGAAAAAATTTGCCACTCTATACTAATGAGTTCAGACTGCTGGCAGATTTTCTTATAAAGACTCTTCCGATTGTAGCCTGTTTCACAGAAATTGCACTCTTTTTGTGTATTAATCATGAACTCCCAGAGTAATTATTAGTCACTATTACCAAAAAGACATTAAAAACAAGAGTTATACCCTGAAATTTTTTCTCTACTTTTCGGAATTGCAGTGACGTTCTTATTACATTACAAAGTAAGTACGCTTGCTCCTGCTCGATTTCATGTATTTTACACAACATTAATTACTTAGAAAGAGTGCATTATATGTTAACTCAGACGACAAGTATTAATCTACCCATTTTTACATTTCCTTCATAAATTACGCATTTCTGAGATTAAAGCTAGTCTTTCGATTGGGTAAATACAACCAGGGTGAGGGTGCTTCCCTTAAAGAGTTAACCTTCTGCTTACTAATTACCTTAACTGAGGAGTTGAGGCTGTAGCATATCGACCTGATGGCAGATCAATTTAGGTTTAACTAATTCGGTCTTATTCACACGTTAGCGCACTGTGGCGATTTCAGCCCTATGAAACTTGACAAACTCTTCTTATTGTATACAAGGATATTTTAATCAATTCAAAAACAATTTGTCCTGTGAATTTGCCAATATAGTCCTATTTCTGGCAAAACTTCATTAGATACATACGATACAACAGCGATCGCTACGGCAGTATATGAAGATATTAACAAGTTTTCAGCCAGATGGTGTGTGCTTCTAGTAGCCATTCTCTCAAGCTGAGAGAACCCAGAAAATTACCTGATGATTTTAGTTACAAAGCTGGATTGCGTAACTTAATTGTAAATTTCAATACTTTTATTTCGGTAAGTTTCTGTCATCTTATGATGAGAAATCCTCAAGATACTTATTAATTGCTGTTTGATAGATGAATATTCAGTGATTTTCTTAAAGCATAACAAATGTGTTTCTAGTTGGTGGACAAAATTAATCAGCTAGTCTGTGCAAAAAGTATTGTTATAACTAATTCTCCAACAAAGTTGGTATTGTTGCTAACACTAGAAAATTGAATTTTCATTAGATATTGACAATAAGCAGATTATATGAACATCACTAATTTCAAGTTTACGTAAGAGTTACGGAATAACATAGGGCTTGCCAAAGGCTACCGCAGAGGCACAGGTGTATAAAGCATTTATGAAATCTTGCTTTGTCATCACCCAAAAGAAGTATTTTTCTGGAAGCTTAGGATATAAAAAAGGTAATGAGTGAAAACGTATCACTCATTACCAATGTTACAAATTATTCGAGTCGTGGTAGAGAATTGATATTAAATATCTAAATCGGTGAAGTTGAGTTTAGAACCATAAGTTTCGATAAATTCTCGTCTGGGTGCGACACGATCGCCCATTAAGATTGTGAAGATGCGATCAGCTTCGGCAGCGTCCTCAATTTCGACTTGCTTCATTTTGCGGGTTTCTGGGTTCATGGTGGTATCCCAGAGTTGTTGTGGCATCATTTCACCCAAACCTTTGAAGCGTTGGATGGTATAGTTGGCGTTAGCAGGGAATTTGGCGATCACTTGATCTTTTTCGCGATCGCTATAGCAGTACTCATGATTACGTCCCCGTTCTACTTTAAATAATGGGGGACAAGCAATATAAATAAAGCCTTGTTCGATGAGCGCTCGTTGATATCGATAGAAGAATGTTAACAACAAAGTACGGATGTGCGCCCCATCTACGTCAGCATCCGTCATGATGACTATGCGGTGATAACGCAGTTGGGTAGAATCGAATTCATCACCTTTGACACCTAAACCGAGGGCTGTAATTAACGATTGAACTTCGTTATTTTTATAAATTTTAGCGTCGTCGGTTTTTTCAATGTTAAGAATTTTACCACGTAGAGGCAAGATAGCTTGAGTGCGGCGATCGCGTCCTTGTTTGGCACTCCCACCTGCTGAGTCGCCTTCTACGATGAATATCTCAGATTCGCTAGGGTCACGAGAACTACAATCTGCCAATTTACCAGGTAATGGCGAAGATTCTAGTACAGATTTGCGGCGAACTAATTCCCGCGCATGACGCGCTGCTTCTGCGGCTTTGAAAGCTTGGATAGCTTTATCTAAAATTGAGTCTGCGATCGCCGGATGAAATTCTAGATATTCGGTGAGGACTTCTCCCACCAGAGAATCGACAATCCCCCGGACTTCAGTGTTACCGAGTTTGGTTTTGGTTTGTCCTTCAAATTCTGGGTCTGGGACTTTAACGGAAATTACCGCAGTCAAACCTTCGCGGACGTGTTCGCCACTGAGGTTAGTTTCATTCTCTTTAATTTTATTGCGCTTGCGGGCGATCGCATTTAATGTCCGAGTCAGAACTGCCTTCAACCCTTCTAAGTGCGTACCACCATCCACGGTACGAATATTGTTAGCAAAACCTAGCACATTATCCGTATAAGCATCAGTACACCATTGCAAGGAAACTTCCACTTGTACGTTGTTGCGTTCGCCCTGTACATAGATAATTTCTTCATGCAGGGGTTGCTTCTCACGGTTCATGTAAGCAATGTACTCTTTGATCCCACCCTTGTAATTGTAGGATTCTACCTTCGGTGTATCGCTTTTTAGTAGTTCTAAACGGTTGTCAGTAAAGGTAATTTTGACACCTGCATTCAGATACGCCAACTCCCGTAGGCGACCTGATAAAGTGATGTAATCAAACTCAATGCTAGTTGTAAAGATTTGGGTATCTGGCTTGAAGGTGACAGAAGTTCCAGTTCTCGCTTCTTTGTAAGGCTTTGCTTGCAGTTCGGTAACTGGAATACCGCGTTCATAGCGTTGGAGATGAACCTTTTTATCTCGCCAAACTGTAACTTCTACAACTTCAGATAGGGCATTCACAACAGAAATACCAACCCCGTGCAATCCTCCAGAAACTTTGTAGCCACCGCCGCCAAACTTACCACCAGCGTGTAGTACCGTCATCACGGTTTCCAAAGCCGATTTTCCGGTGCGCGAGTGAGTATCGACGGGAATACCGCGACCATCATCTGTTACAGTCACGGAACCATCAGCGTTGATATCCACCTCTATATGAGTGCAATGACCCGCCAAAGCCTCATCGATTGAATTGTCCACCACCTCGTAAACTAGATGGTGGAGTCCTCGCGGCCCGGTGGTACCAATGTACATTCCTGGTCGTTTGCGGACGGCTTCCAGACCTTCCAGAACTTGAATCTGATCGGCACTGTAACTGCTCGTCATGTAAACTCTCCTGATGCGTGGGGTTAAACTCGCCTAAAATTAATTAAAAGCAAAAACACTCCAAAATTGTAACACAAAAGCCTTGCTAGCGTCTGTAGGGCATTTTCAAGAGAAGTTTATACTAGGGTTGCACTACCGTGCAATAGGGGCAAAGATAGGCAGGGGAGAAAGGGAAGAAAATTAATGACTAATGACTAATGACTAAATTAATTGTGATTTGTGGGGCGACGGCAACGGGTAAGTCGAGTTTGGCTTTGGCTTTGGCGATGCGGTTGGGTTCTGTAATTATTAGTGCCGATTCTCGTCAAGTTTACCGTAAGTTTGATATTGGGACGGCAAAACCAACTGTGGCTGAACAAAAATTAGTGCCGCATTATTTAATAGATATCTGCGATCCCACAGACACGATGACAGTAGCAGACTACCAGGAACAAACACAAGCGTTAATTGCTTCTGTTGATGTTACGCCACTTTTGCTAGTTGGTGGTACTGGTTTATATATCCGTTCCATTGTTCAAGGGATGAAAATTCCGAGAGTTGCACCACAAATTGAATTGCGATCGCAACTTGAATCTCTAGGTCAGCTTCAACTCTACGCCATGTTACAACAAGTTGACCCCGTTGCAGCACAAAAAATTCATGCTAATGATTCAGTACGAACTCTAAGAGCATTAGAGGTATATTATGTTACTGGATACCCGATTTCCCAACAACAAGGGGAGAATCCACCGAATTATCCGATTTTGCAAATTGGTTTGGATTGCGATGTTGAAAAGTTGGGGAATCGGATTAAACAGCGTACTGACCAAATGATAGCAAATGGTTTGGTTGCTGAGGTAGAATACCTTTGTCAAAAATATGGCGCTGATTTGTCTTTGTTGAATACTTTGGGCTATCAAGAAATCAAACAATATTTAGCTGGGGATATTTCCTTAAATGAAGCGAAAGAGTTAATAGTTTTGCATACACGGCAATTTGCCAAGCGACAACGCACTTGGTTTCGCGCATATCCCAAAATTGAATGGTTTGATGCGAATGATCCTGAATTATTAGAGAAGGTTTGGCACAGGATAAATGAGTTTACAAATTGCACTCATTCTTCGTGAGATTTTTGCTCATGTAAAGACGCAAAAATTTTCGCGTTTTTACATGAGTGTCCTAGAGAGTGTCGGGATCGATGCCCATAGCTCGTAGCCGTTCTGCTAAAATTTGGGTGCGTTGTTCAGCTTGTTCGGCGCGTTGTCGTTCCTGTTCTGCACCTTCATCTCCAGTGAGCAAAACAGTACCATCTTGGTAGCACCAGCGTAACCAAGTATTCTGTCTATCTTCAAATTTACCTTCCCATAGAGTTATGCCTAAACCAACTTGTTCTAACCAAGTTTCTGAAGTTTCAAAGTAGCGTGTTCCCCTTAGTTCATAAACATACAAAGTTTTTTCTGCTAATTGCTGATTTGGGTCATATACGATGTAGTAACTAGCCCGCATGTGTTCATAAATTTGCAGTTTTTTGCCGAGTTCATCACCTTCTTTATTAGAGACAATTTCGAGGACAACTTCTGGAGGTTTGCCAAAACGCCAAACCATATAACAACGATTTTGTTTCTCCCACCAATTTTGAGGTACTTGGACATCTAAGCTGAGAAAGATATCAGGCACAATGGGGGGCTGAAGGTCTGTGTAGTAAATACCTACATTAGCTTCAGCTAAAAAAGTTTGGTTTTGTAGAGAACTGTAAAGACAGCCAATTAAAAGGCGTTTCTGTTTGGAAGTAGCAAAATTATCTAAAGTGTCATTTTCAGTGATTAGCTGGTTAGCATCTGGCACATAGTAATCATCATCATTGATTAGAACTTCCTGAACCATGACTTTATCCAGTATTAAGAGCGTTATTTCTAGGTTAATTGATTGGGGATAGAAGAGTGCATTGACTCAATATTTTATACTGAAAAATTATAAGGATTAGTCATCAATGGAATCTTAAGCAAACAATAATAGTGTGTCATCCTGTACACCATTGGCTTGCAGAACTTGATACTAGCTGAAGATGGGTGCGATCGCTATCTCAGCCCATTAAATCTATGTTTTTGCTCCCATATCCTTTGAACTAGATATTTAGAGAAACGTATCGGGCAAGTATCTCTTGTTTGCTCAATTAGAAATAGACTAACTGACTTAAAAAGAAGGCAAGGGCTGCACTACCCAAAGGGACTGTCAAATTGTCAATACCCAAAAAAGAAAAAGCCTCTAAAACTGTAGCGATAAATGCAACCACGAGTGATATTACCCAAGTTTGCCAACTGTTTCCTTGAGTTCCAACTAAAATCAAAATACTGATGAAATAGCTAACGAGCATCATAGTTAGGGAGCCTTCCCAACTTTTTTGTGTGCCAAAGACTTTATACTTGTGTGTACCAAAGCGTTGCCCAATTAAGGCTGCTAGTCCATCTCCCCAAGTCATGATCAAAATTCCTAGTGCTGCGTACTGGGGTTGTTGTAAGTACCAGAACCAAGCAACTAAAATACCGAAACTGACAGAGTAGAAAAATGTCCCGAAACTTTGCCGCCCAACGCTATTAATACCAGGAAGAATAGGCAATCGGTAGGATAATAAGGTGATTGCACTCGCTAAAATAGAAGCTGTAATCCCTACACTGGCGGGGATATCGAGCCACCAGGCAAGTAAAATTACATTACCAGTGCCAATATGAACTATCTTCCGCACGATTTCTGGCTTGTCGGCAAAGCGGTTTACCAACCCTGCAATCAGAAGGATGAGTAACACCCAAATTGCAGTAATCGCAATTTGCAGCCATAAAACCGGAATTGAGGTTAAGTCAGAAAATGTAATCAACAAAGATGTAACAAAATGAAAAATTTTACCTCTGTTACTAATTTATAAGATTTAGGTAACTGCAATGAAACTATTATTTATTTGGCTGATTCGGGGCTACCGAATGTTTATCTCGCCATTGTTTCTCCCGACTTGTCGCTTTCAACCAACTTGTTCGATGTATGCTATTGAAGCTATTGAACGATTTGGAGTGTTACGTGGTAGCTGGATGGCAACTCGGCGGATTTTGCGCTGTCATCCGTTCCATCCAGGTGGTTACGATCCAGTCCCAGAGGTGGTGGAAAAGGTTAAGGAGGAGTAGTTTTGTGCAAATGGTGGGGAATTGAGGTTGGAGTTTAAACGCAAAGGGGCGCGGAGGGAAGCGCAGAGGGGCGCAGAGAATGAGAAGAGGGGTAAATTATTAAAGGATGTGTTCGTGGGTATAGGTATTTGGGGAGATGTCAACAGATGAGGTTGTCATCTAGCGTGGAAAGGTTGAATAATTTAATTTAGACTTACGATGATTAATTTTACTGCGATTTCTATACCTGAACCACAAATTCCTACTCCTGGCCCGAATCCGCTACCTAGTCCCGAACCTGTACCGGGACCAGCGATACCTCAACCCTTACCGGGGCCTGTACCAGAACCAGTACCTGCTCCCATTCCTCAAACAGTTCCAGGGCCAATTCCCCAAACCATACCGGAACCTGTTTAGATTACCTTGGTAATGTAATCCAAAATCCAAAATCTAAAATCCAAAATGCTAAGAGCCGGAATTGTCGGACTTCCCAACGTCGGAAAATCTACTTTATTTAATGCTGTAGTTGCTAATGCCAAGGCAGAAGCAGCTAACTTCCCTTTTTGCACGATTGAACCGAATGTCGGCGTTGTCGCAGTACCGGATGAACGGTTAAATGTTCTTGCTAAGATTGCCAGTTCGGTACAAACTATCCCGGCGCGGGTGGAATTTGTAGATATTGCCGGTTTAGTTAAAGGTGCAAGTCAGGGTGAGGGACTAGGGAATCAATTCCTGTCCCACATCCGGGAAGTTGATGCGATCGTCCATGTGGTACGTTGTTTTGAAAATGACGATATTATCCACGTTGCTGGTTCTGTTGATCCAGCACGAGATATTGAAATCATTAATATAGAATTGGGTCTATCAGATTTATCACAAATTGAGCGGCGAATTGATCGAACTCGTAAACAAGCTCGTACCAGCAAAGATGCACAGTTTGAAATCACAGTTTTAGAAAAATTAGCTGCGGCTTTAAATGAAGGTAAATCGGTGCGTCAGGTAAGTTTGAATGAAGAAGAAGAAGTAATTATTAAAGGGCTGGATTTGCTCACTTATAAACCGATTATCTACGCCGCGAATGTATCTGAGGATGAGTTGGCAACTGGTAATCATTTTGTGGAAACAGTGCGGCAAATCGCAGCAACAGAAAATGCCCAAGTTGTGATAGTTTCGGCTCAAGTTGAAGCTGAATTAGTGGAATTACAAGAGGAAGATAAAGCTGATTTTCTTGCGTCTTTAGGTGTGGAAGAAGGCGGTTTGAAATCGTTGATTCGGGCAACTTACTCGCTTCTAGGCTTGCGGACATATTTCACCTGCGGCCCCAAAGAAACCCGCGCTTGGACAATTAATGCGGGAATGTCTGCACCTCAAGCTGCTGGTGTAATTCACAGTGATTTTGAGCGGGGATTTATTCGCGCTGAAACTGTCGCTTATAAAGATTTGGTAACAACCGGTTCGATGAATGCTGCGAAGGAAAAAGGGTTGGTTCGCAGTGAAGGGAAAGAGTATGTTGTCCAAGAAGGGGATGTAATGTTGTTCCGATTTAATGTGTAGGGGTAATTAATTAAGTGACCGTTATCAATCAGATAATGGTCAACTTATAAACCCTGACACTCCTTAAGGAAGTTGTTAGGCGATCGCAAATAAACCAGCAATCTGGATTATTATGTATTTAGTTGGCTCCCGATAGTACTTTCTGTAAAGAAACCAATAATTCATTGACAGTATAGGGCTTGACCAAAAATGTATTTACACCAATAGCAGCTATTGCATTGAGCTTATTTTCAGACATAAGTCCACTGCTGGCAATAATTCTGACTTTGGGGTTAATTTTTTGCAGGGTACGGATGGCAGTTAAACCATCGAGTAAAGGTAGCATAATATCCATCAGTACGGCACTAATTTTATCCCGGTTTTGAGCGTATAGTGCGATCGCTTCAATGCCATCATTGGCAATTAGGGTTTTGTAGTTATGAGTTTCCAGTGATGTTTTGGTAATCTCAAGAATTGCAACTTCATCATCCACAATCAAAATCAATTCTCCATGTCCCGTCTGTGGTGGCAATTCTTCGGGAGTAAATGTTTCCATTCCCTCCACTGCTGGCAAGTAAACCTTAAAGCTAGTGCCAGTTCCCAGTTCGCTATAGACGTTCACAAAACCACCGTGGCTTTTAATAATTCCCAGCACGGTGGAAAGTCCTAACCCTGTGCCTTTTCCAACATCTTTTGTGGTAAAGAATGGCTCGAAAATTCTATCTAAGATTTCTTTAGAAATTCCAACTCCAGTATCGGAGACAGTAATTACTATGTAAGGCCCCTCTTTGGCTTCCAGGTTAATGCGGGTATAATTTTCGTCAATCAACAGATTTTCAGCAATAATACTTAAATTACCGCCATTTGGCATTGCATCGCGGGCATTAACGCAGAGGTTCATTAATACTTGATGCAGTTGGGTGCTATCTCCAGAAACCATCCATAAATCTTGCAGGACATCGGTACTGATTTGTATGGATTTGGGAAATGTCTCTTTAAGAATCTTGGCAACTTCCACAATCAGATGTCTAAATTGCAAAGTGATACGCTTTCCTTCTACACCCCGTGCAAAGGACAGCACCTGTTTAACTAAATCAGCCCCGCGTCTAGCGTTGATTTCCAAAATCTCCAGTAGATGGTGCGTCCGCTCATCTGCATCGGGAAATTTGAGTGGTAACAATTGCGCTCCTGCCATAATTGGTGTCAGGATATTGTTGAGGTCGTGAGCAATGCCACTAGCTAGAGTACCAATACTTTCCAAGCGTTGGGCGCGAAATAATTGGGCTTCTAGATGTTTTTTATCGGTAATATCTGTGTCAACGGTGAGAATCGCTTTAGGTTTTCCTTGTTCGCTGCACACCAAACTCCAGCGACTAGCAACAAGAACTTCCTTACCCATTTTAGTCAGTTTAGTTAACTCGCCCTGCCACTTACCTTTAATAGTAGCTTGTAAAAGAGCCGCTTCGATTTCTGGGGAAGGTTCGTCAAACAAAAGCTCAATAGCATTTTTGCCCCAAGCTTCTTTAGCTTGCCAGCCATAAAGTGTTTCTGCGCCTTTGTTCCAGAAAATAATCTTATTGTTTAAATCTCGCACGCAAATGGCATCAGTGGTGACATCTAGTAATGCCGCTTGTTCGCGGATTTTTTCTTCTGCCAATTTGCGTTCGCGTAGCGCAGCTTGTCGTTCGCTAATATCAATACTGGCGCATGTCACGCCTACAACTTCTTGCGACTCATTCCGCAATGGCTCAACTGTCAAATCGTAATATCGAGTTGTATTTTTGATTGTAATTGATACTTCCTCTCGCGTTCCTATGCCAGTGGTTAGCACCTCACGTTTAATTGTGGTAAGACGTTGAGCATCTTCAACTGGGATGATATCCAAGTCTTGTTTGCCCAATATTTCCTCAACTGTCAATCCAGATGGGGGATTGTAAACCCAGGTGTAGCGTAACTCTATATCTTGGTTGTAGACAAAGATGGGAGAGTTTTTTAGAGCAACCCGAAATCGCTCTTCACTATGGCGCAATGCGTCGTCTGCTCGTTGACGTTCGATGGCATAACGCATGGAACGCACCAGCAAGTCGCCAGTTACTTGCCCTTTCACCAAATAATCCTGCGCTCCTTCTTGCATTGCCCTAATTGCTAGGGTTTCATCGTTTATACCCGTCAACACAATTATGGGAGTGGCTTTTGCCTGATGGTGAGCGATAATAAATGTTTCTAGCCCCTGGCTATCTGGCAGCGAGAGGTCTAGTAGAATTACATCAAAAATTTCCCTTGCTAAGTAGTTAATTGCTTCCGAAAGCTGCTCAACAGGCATCAAATCAACTACAACTGTGGTAACTTCCTTTAAAAACTCCTGTAATAAAAAAACATCACCGGGGTTATCTTCTACTAACAAGACTTTAATATTTTTACCTGCCATTTCCATTACTCCGGTGGCAGTTTTACGATCGCAAACCAAAAATTTTCTATTGATTGTACAATTTTAACGAATTGATCGAAATCTACTGGCTTAGTTATGTAACAGTTTGCAGATAAATTATAGGCTTTAAGGATGTCTTCTTCAGCTTGGGAAGTCGTCAAAACTACTACGGGAATGCGTTTTAGGTTTTCGTCTGCTTTGATTTCTGCCAGTACCTCCCGCCCATCTTTTCGGGGCAAGTTAAAATCGAGCAGCACAATATCGGGATGGGCTGCTTTGACGTATTTTCCCTGTTTCCGCAAGAATGCCATTGCCTCCACACCATCTTCGACCACATTCAAGTGAATCGAGATTTCGCTATCTTCTAGGGCGATGCGTGTAAGTTGGGCATCGCCAGGATTATCCTCTACTAACAAAACCTCAATAGGCATAATCGCTGTTATAATGCTCACGATTGCTTACCTGCTCTATCTGGGATTGTGAAGTAGAAAGTCGAGCCTTGATCTGGTTTTGATTCAACCCAGATTCGGCCACCGTGACGTTCTATAATTTTCTTGCAAATTGCCAGACCAATTCCAGTACCAGGATACTTGTCTCTACCGTGCAAGCGCTGAAAAATTATAAAAATACGTTCAGCATACTGGGATTCCAAACCAATTCCATTATCATGTATTGAGAATAACCATTCATCTGCCAATGGTATAGAATTTAAACTTTCTTCGTCTGAATTTGGATTTGGCTTGGCTACCCCAATGTGAATTTGTGGCTGCTGATTCTGGCAAAATTTGATCGCGTTGCCAATCAGGTTTTGAAATACTTGTGTGAGTTGGGTAGTATCAGCCATCACTCTAGGAAGATGATCATAAGTGATAATTGCCTGACTATCTGCGATCGCAATTTGGAGATTAGCGATCGCTTGCTGTAAGATTACATCACAATCAACTAATTTAAAGAGTTGTCCACGGGTACTGACGCGGGAATAGTTCAACAAATCGTTGATTAGAGTCTGCATTCGCCGCGCCCCATCTACCGCATAGGTGATAAACTGATCGGCATTGGCATCAAGTTGATTTTTGTATCTTCGCTCTAGTAGCTGTAAATAACTTGTTACCATCCGTAACGGCTCTTGCAAGTCATGAGAAGCGACATAAGCAAACTGTTCCAATTCCGCATTAGAACGGACGAGTTCTTGACTTTGCTGGGTTTCTTTTTCTAATAGTTGCGCTTGAGATAAACCAATGCCAATTTGGTTAGCTAGTTGCTGTAACAACTCCGTCTCAAAGTTATTCCACTTTCGAGGTGCAGTACACTGATGAGCCAGCAACAAGCCCCAAATGCCATCTCTGACCAGAATCGGTACCACAAGGTTAGCTCTAACAGCAAACTGCTGAAGAAATTCTCGATGGCATGGTTGAATCTGAGCAGCTTCAACATCTTCCATCGCCCTGACTCTTCCTTGGCGATATTTTTCTATATATTCTTCTTTAAAGCAGGGATCAAAAATATTTTTTCCCAGAATTATGGGCCAACCAGGTAGCACAGCCTCTTGCACTACTGTTCCCGAACCATCAGACTCTAGTCGAAAAATTAACACACGGTCAGCTTGTAGTAATTTTTGTACCTCTGTCACCGTGCTTTGAAGAATTTCATCTATTTGTAAAGATTCTCGAATTTTCAGGGTGATTTCTGCAAATAATTGCGATCGCAAATTCTGCCGCTTTAATTCCTCATCTGCCTGCTTGCGATCTGTGATATCTGTATAAGAACCCACCATGCGAACTATATCACCCAATGCGTCCCAAAGTGCTTGTCCTCGATCTAGAATCCATTTATAGCTGCCGTCTTGGCACTGGACTCGATATTCACAGACATAAAACGGTGTTTTCTTGGCAAAGTGGTCTTGGAAGGCTTGAAGTACCCAATCTCGCTCATCGGGGTGGATTCGTTTTATCCATTCGTCCCAACCGTTGGAAACTTCGTGGTCTTTATAACCGAGCATTTCCTTCCACCGAGTTGAGAAGAACACTTCATTAGTCTTAAGGTTCCAATCCCAAATGCCATCATTATTACCATGTAATGCTAATTGCCAACGTTCTTCACTTTTTTGTAGTGCTTCTACTGTTCGCCGCCGTTCAGTAATGTCTTGAAAATAAATAGACAAGCCGTCTTTTGCAGGATAAGCATGGACTTGAAGCCAGCAGTTTAGTGGTGGATAAAACTCCTCAAATTCCACACTCACCTGTTCTAAGATTGCCCGGTGGTACTCACGATAGAATGTTGTACCGATGATTTCTGGAAACACTTCCCAAATGTTTTTACCCAGAAGCTCATTTTGTTTTTTTCGCAACAGCCGTTCTGCTTGACCATTAATATAGGTGAATAGCGACTTTTTATCTAGGGCAAAAAACCCATCAGTGATGCTTTCAAGAAGATTATTGATGTGGGTTCTCGCAGCTTCAGACTGGATGTAGGCTCCTTGCTCCTGCGCCATGAGCTTTTCAGTAACTTGAGATACCTCAGTTACATAACGCCTAAGTTCTAGTTGGTCGATTACCAAGTGACTCAGAGCCACAAGCGCCTCCACTTGTTTTTGGCTCAACTCTTTTGGAACTTGGTCAATTACACACAGAGTTCCCAGCATATCTCCCTTGGGAGTAATTAAGGGTACGCCTGCATAAAACCGTATGTATGGATAGCCAGTTACTACCGGATTATTTGCTAATTTTTCATCTGCTAAAGTATCAGGAACCACCACAACGTTACGCTGCTCTTGGCAAAGGTAAGATAACCCAACACTGCGAGGCATTTCTGATACATCTAAACCTACTTTTGCCTTAAACCATTGACGGTTTTCATCAATGAAATTTACCAAAGATATAGAAGTACCACAAATAAATGCCGCTAATCGAGCAAGGTTGTCGTAGGCTTCTTCGGGTTCGGTGTCAAGAATTTGATACTGACGGAGGGCTTCTAGCCGCGCCATTTCTGTATCAATTTGTCCAGCTTTCATTAATTTTTATGAAAAAATCTAAGTGTAATATTTCAGTCAACAGCATGGCTGTCTCAAGAGTAGCTTTACCTTTTTTAACAATTCTTAGCATTTCCCCGCCTTTGGCTGTTCAGGGAATTCTATTTTAATTTTGTCGTACTTCTACAGCAGGCGGGTATGCCATCGTACTAATTCCTAGTGTAAACAAATTTAGTCGTCATGATGAGATTTAATTGTTGCAAACTATCTACTAGTCATTTGTCACTACGTCAAAGGCTGTGGTGAAAAAAATCATGATTTTGTTGATGAAAATCATGATTTTTTTGATGAAAACCTTAGTTTTACTTCTGAATTATGCTGTAAGTAAATTGGCGCGAAAAAACTCAAGTATGTTACGAAACGTAAATAGGCTTAAAACCTTTACTAATGACAAATGACAAATGACAGTTAGCTTTAATTGCGCCGACCTACTTAACTATTAAACCTCTACCAAAACAGCTTCCCGCAGCTTGGCAATTACATCACTGACATTACCTGTGTTCATCCGGTAACTCAGAGGATGGGCAATCAACCGCGCTGTGCTTTCATACAGGGTAGCGATTTCAATTAAACCATTTTCGCGCATAGTCCGTCCTGTAGAAACCAAATCTACGATCGCTTCCGACATTCCAGTAATCGGGCCTAATTCCACTGAACCATACAAAGGTACGATTTCTACGGGTAAATCTAGACTGTGGAAATATTCACGAGCGCAATTTACATATTTTGAAGCAACTCTACCATGCGGTGGTAAATCTAAAGGCGATCGGTAAGAACTCGATGCTTTTACCGCCACTGACATCCGACAATACCCAAACTGCAAATCTACCAAGTGGGCAACTTGCGGCTGCTTCTCCCGCAGCACATCGTAACCAACAACACCCAGTTGTGCTTGACCATATTCTACATAAACAGGCACATCCTGCGCCCGCACCAACAAAGCTTTTGCAATTCCCTTAGTATCAGGAATTTGAAGTTGGCGAGTTCCTGAATCTAAAAAAGCGCTAAAATCTAATCCCACAGATTGTAGCAAGCGGATGCTATTTTTAAGGAGTTCCCCTTTTGGTAATGCAACAGTCAGCATTCTTTTTCTTAATATCCTTGGCGATCCAGCAGTTGAATAATATCTCTATATGCTTACCACAGCAGCATGAGAATTTTATTAGTTGATGATGAAGTTGAACTAACTGAACCCTTGAGTCGCTTGTTGACTCGTGAGGGTTATATTGTGGATGCCGCTTTTGATGGCACAATTGGCAGCGAATATGCACAAGCAGGTAGTTATGACCTACTAATTTTAGATTGGATGCTGCCAGGAAAAACGGGGTTAGAGATTTGTCAGCAATTGCGACGACAAGGCAAAACCACTCCCGTGCTGTTTCTCACAGCTAAAGATACTCTCGATGACCGTGTAGAAGGTTTAGATGCTGGCGCTGATGACTATTTAGTTAAACCTTTTGAACTGCGTGAGTTACTCGCCAGAGTCCGGGCTTTATTGCGTCGTTCTGGTTCCCAAACCTATGAAACCACCACCGGACGTTTAACCGTCGCTGATTTAGAACTAGATTGTGAAAATCAAATCGCCTATCGCCAAGGACGAATAATTGAGTTATCGCAAAAAGAAAGCCAGTTGCTGCAATATTTTATGGAACACACTGGACAACTAATGACTCATGCCCAAATTATGGAAAATTTGTGGCAAGAAGAAGAACAACCTAGTAGTAATGTGATTGCAGCATTAATTCGTTTGTTGCGTCGTAAGATTGAGGTAGGTAGAGAAACTGCGCTGATTCACACAGTTTACGGCAAAGGCTATCGTTTCGGTGCTTCTTCAGTGGAGTCTGTTTAGCTATCTGTTTCCAACTCATCTCCAGAAATTAATTAGTAGGAGAATCATATTTTTGCCAAAATTTCTTTCCACTCAGAGAGTGAGAGTGGTTGCAACTCTATCTGCATATTAAAACAATCACTAGCTGCGGTGATTAAATCTGCAATAATCTTTTCCACACTCAGACTTTGAGGTAGTTGTACAGTCGTAAAAGATTCTGCACCAAATACTTGAGCAAACAGTTCAGCATTGGGTTGCAAACGAATGGAACCATGTTGCAAAATGGCTCCACTACGTCTTAGTTGAGCGCTACCAATCAGTTTGGTACCATCTGGCAAAACTAAATCTGCACTGGTTGCTGTGCCAAAGCAGTTAGGGTTGTGGATGTAACCTCGCCCTTCTGTACCGTAATGTAATTCTACGCCGAGCGATCGCCATCCTTGAATCAAAAACTCACAAATCTTTTCATACACCTGGAGGCGACTACCCGTAATTCCAGATGTGACTACAGCGTAAGTTAAATCACCTTGGTGTAGTACCGCCCGTCCACCAGTAGGACGTTGTACTAAATCTAATTTCTGCCCTTGCCAAGTCAAATTTTGCCAATCTTCAGGGTATTGGCGTTGATGATAGCCAAGAGAAATGGCAGATGGCGACCAGGTATAAAAGCGCAGAGTGGACGGATGTTTTCCAGACTGGTGCTGTTCTAGTAACCAGTTGTCAATGGCCATCTGCACATTACCAGCCGCCTCTAGCAAAGGAATTAGTCGCCACACCAGCTTGCTATACATTTAATGCAGTATCAGCCCAATCCAAAATCCAAAATTCCTTAAGTTGCACCAAATTCAGTTTGTAAGGCTTCATCGTTGTTATCAGCGATTGTTGCCACAATGGTAATCAGTCGAGACACTTCGCCGGGAGATAACTCTGCTAAGGTGCGTGTTGAGATTACAACCACTTTGTTTTCTATAATACCAAAACGCGCTTCAAAAGTGCTGGAGCAGTTCAACTCCAACAGATAACGCAGCAATCTGGGTTCATCTTTAGCAGGTAAATTTAGCACCGCAGACCAAACCGTTATGGTATCTTCATCGGTTGTACCGTTGAGTTGGACATATACTTGCACACTTCCATACTTAAACTTCCAGAGATAGCCACCCTCTGGAGTATGGCTAACCATCGCACTATCATCTTGTTCCAAAGAGTCGATGACATTTTCAATTACCTCCAGATGGTTAATGCCTGTAGTCTCGGCGATTAACTCATTAATGGATTCATCACTAGTTACGGTTTCTTGGTAGCTTGCCATACAGATTCTTTTCTCAATATACTTGCTGTTTCATCTACACATACTTTATAACTTGTGGAGGCAGTTAGCTTCAGCTTCCTTTTGGGTCTACTTTCCAAATAGCCTGGAATATAGCAAGAATTTTTTCACCTGGGAACTGGTACTTGATTAATTACCGACGCAATTACCGCATCCATTTGTAAACCATCTAGCATTGCTTCTGGTTTCAAAATGAGGCGATGACGCAGCAATGGCGATGCAACTGCTTTCACATCATCTGGTGTGACAAAATCTCTACCAGCTAACCACGCTAATGCTTGAGATGTCTGCAACCAAGCACCGGCGGCGCGAGGTGATGCACCCAAGGTTAAATCGGGATATTGACGCGATATTCTCACCAAGGCTAACAAATAATCAACGATCGCTTCTGATACTTTAACTTCTTTGACTGCTTGTCGTGCTTGTAAAATGTCGGCTACTGTTGCGATCGGTTTCAAACGGCTAATATCCAAACGTCTTGCTGAAAACCCAGCCTGACGATTGAGTAACATTTGCTTTTCCGCAGCTTGATCTGGGTAATCTACCACTAACTTAAACAAAAATCTATCCAACTGCGCTTCTGGTAAAGGATAAGTCCCCTCAAATTCCAGTGGGTTTTGGGTTGCAATCACCCAAAATAAATCTGGTAAGGGCAAACTTTCACCATCCAATGTTACCTGCATCTCTTCCATCGCTTCTAGCAGTGCTGCTTGTGTCTTGGGAGGAGTCCGGTTGATTTCGTCTGCTAGCAGGACTTCGGTAAATATTGGCCCTTTTTTCAAAGTGAAATTGCGGCTATTCAAGTCAAAAATATTTGTCCCAGTAATATCTGAAGGTAAGACATCTGGTGTTAGTTGAATTCTGCGAAAATCCCCTTGAATTAACTGTGCTAATACTTTTACTAACAGAGTTTTACCAGTTCCTGGTACTCCTTCTAAAATTACGTGCCCACCCGCTAGTAGTGCTACTAAAAGTTGTTGTATTAGGCTCGATTGTCCAACAACTACTTGATTAAGACCTTGACCAAGACGAATTAAGATAGGATGAGTTTCGCTCATATTTTTTACTGATAAATAACTAATGCGGAAATACTATATCTAATTCCAAAAATTAATTTTTAATTTTTAATTTCCCTAATGCTTCGCCATTTGCCCAACCAGCTTAACAGTTCTCGCTCACTGATGGGTTGTTTGCGAGATTGTAGCTTTAAAACTGCATCTAGTTCTGCTGCACTTATCCCTGTTTTTTCTTTCCAGAAATTGACTAAGGCTTGAGGTTCTAAAAGTACTTGTCCTAATCCCAAGGCTTTTTGTAGTTGGAGTTGTTCTTGTTTACCCACCATCTCGACAACAAAGTCGGTGGTATCAGCTTTCTGCAAGACTCCCGCTAAAGCTTGGATGTATGCTTCGCTATTATCTGTAACTGGTGTATCTAAAGCCACTGGCTTCCCAAAGCGGCGATTCTGGGCCCAAGTTAGCACCAATAGCAGAATACCTACCTGTACTAATATTGGAAATAAAGGAGTTTTAGCAAAAAAGCTAGATAAATTACCTTCGCTTTCTTTCTCCCTGACATCAGCATCCTTATAGCCGTGGATGTATTCATCAACAATTACTGTGTTACTTTTTTCAGTTACTAAACTAGCTAAATACTTGAAATTACTTAAATAATCTTGGTAAGCGTTGGCGGCCAAATAAGGAGTGGTAGAAAAAATTACCTTTCCCTGGTTGTAACTTTTTTCCCAGACAACAGCACCAAAGCGATCGCCTAAATCAACTTGCTTGGAGTTGGCTTTCTGATATCGTCTACGTGTATCAATTTTAATATCACCTTGAGAAGATTTTTGCATAGTGCTAAACTCCGCTTCTGTAACCCGCGCCCCTGCACCCAAAATTACCAAAGTATTCCCTTTTTCTACCCATTCGCGCTCTTGACTATCCAATGCTGTCTCCCTTGGATAGGCGCTTATCTGTAGAAAGGTAACTGGGCTATTTTCTGGCTGAATATCACTAAAAGGTTTTTGCCAACGCTTGATAGAAATTCCTTTCTGTTGCATAAAAGCATACCAAGCACCATACCCATCAGAGGCGCGGTTATAAGTAGAGCCAGTGCTAATTTTTGTATTATTGGGAGCCACTAACAAAGTAAGCAAAACGATCGCAGCTAGTGCGATCGCTCCCATCCAAGCAAGGCGATTTGAACGTTTCATCTTCGACTTTCACAATCATCACTTTGTTTCTGTATCACAAGTGTTAATACTTACTTATTTTTCCGGGAAAGTCAAAAATATCATTACTTTTCTTAAACCTGCATTAAAACACTTGTAGTAAGAAAAAATACAAGCTATTTAAATAAAAATACTTTTATTTGGAAGTCGTAAAAAACCCCACCTCTTTTACCAGGTGGGGTTAGTATACTGACTAAGGCTATTTAAACTCACATAATATCATTCAAATTGCACAAGCGATCGCCCCGATACAACAATAAAACCGACAGAATCAAGCCTAATCTGGGGTTGGCGAATCCCTTCTAGAATGGCTGCATTTAAAGCAGTTTCTATCTTCAATTCTTCAGCTAGGGCATTATCCCAGCTTTGCTGGTTCAAACGCAGGCGTAATTGCTCTACTCTATTGGCTAATTTCTTTTCGGCAACCTTAGCACAACTTTGGCACAAGTCAATAAAATCGGGACGATTTGAAAGTAATTCCGCAGAAGTGTTACGTACTTGATAGCAGAAATTTTGCCATTTACTAGGGTCAACAAAATCGTCAATAATTCCTAAGCGCTCTTTTGCCAGATTGTAATCTCGTCCTTGATTATTGTTTTTATCTTTATATGGACGTTGCAGAATACTTAAGAGAGCTTTATCTTCAACAACGCGGATTGGCTCATTGCGACCATCAACATAGATAGTTTCTATAATTGGCGGAAATAGAGCATCAACACGTCGTTGCAAGTTTTTGAATTGAGAACTATCAAGTTTGTTATCGAGTAAAACTTGCTTGGCAATTCTTAAATTGGCCTCAACTACATAATTGCATTGAAAACCAAACCACTCCTTCCCTTCTTTCGCATCCCAAGATGAATCAGTGCGCCACATTGCAAAGGCTTCACCTCGGTCATCCCAGTTTATATAGTTCCAGAGTGCTTCGACAAATCCTTCCCCAACTCGAAAGAGTTTAATCCCAGGATTCTGGTTTGCTACCCTGCGATTATAAGTACCAAATTGGTCTAGGTAACTATCAGCAAAACGGTTTTTTAACTCATTTATGGGAACCAATGTCCGCGTTGAGGGTTGATAACGTCGCATCTCTGATGAGTCGGGGTTATTGAGTCCTCTAAATCCCAACGCCTCACAAATCCAACCTTCAATTGCTCGTTTCATTTCTAGATGACAAGCATCATAATTATCGAGGTCTTGAAAATACTCGGTGGCAATTTCATCGTTAGCGTCAATTTCATCGAGAGCATTTTGTTCGCTAATTTTTGCAATTTCGGCTTCAATTTGCTCTTGAATTGGTGAAATCATCTCTAACAAGCCAGCAGCACTTGATTGAAATAAAGCTGTTTCTAATTCTGCAAGTTTATCATCTACATAAAACTGTAAACTCGCAATTGATTGCTGGAAAATCCCAAAGCCATCTTTTAATACTTGATACCAAGCATTGTGAGGGCTATCTTCCAAATAGGGGCCAATCAAGACACAAGATTGAACTCCAATTTTGCTGCCAATGCGGTCAAGTCTGCCAAGTCTTTGCTCTAATTGATTCGGCGACCAAGGAAGGTCAAAATGAATTAACCAATCGGCAAATTGGAGGTTAAGCCCTTCTTCTCCTGAGCGATCGCATACTAGAATAAAGCAGTTTGGGTTATTCCTAAACTTATTTAAGCCTTCCTCAACTTTGTCTGGTGATTCTCCAAATTGATGTTTGACGATTGTCTCTGCACCAAAGGTATCCGACAAATACCGGACTATTTCGCCACAACTTTGGACAAAACTGGTGAATACAATAAATTTGGGCAGAATATCGCCAGTAATTGGTCTCTTGATTCTCTGCTGTATTCTCGTGATGAATTCCTTTTGATTCTTCCGAACGTTTGCGGGAATTTTGAAGTATGTACCTAGCTGATTCAGCAGTACAGTTTTCAAATTTTCCGTCCGTCCTCCGTCTTCTTGGGGTTGACGAATAATTTTAAGGAAGGATTGCAGAATCTCTTCTTCCCCGGAGAATTTGGGGGTTGTAGTTAATAGGCGAAGATCATCTTCTTTAAACTCCTGGATGAGTTTAGCATCAGGCTTACCAGTTAAGCGGGCGGTAATTACCTGCTCTAAAACGCCTAACCAAGTACCAGCCGCTAGAAATAACACCAGAAAAATTCGCTGATATGGCTGTTCAGCAGGAGCAACACTCCGCCATTGATTCAGTAGTTCGTGGATATCAGGCGATCGCTCGTCTAAATCGTACTCTTCTTTGGGTGTAAAATTGCGATCAAATATCACATCTTCTACCGCCGCGCGACGGTTGCGAAGCATTCGGCGGTGTAGTCGATAGATATCGCTGACGTGAGTACGAATCGCTTGGACGATTTGATCTTGCTCTGGAGAATTTGCTTGTAAACAATTTTCTAAATCATCCGCCAGCTTCAGGAAATACTCATCCTCAGCTAAGAGGTTTCGTAGTTGCTGCAAGTTGCTTTTGAGAACAACGGGTTCAGCATCTTCTTTGAAAGAAAGCAGAAGTCTACCAATTTCTTGACGGCTTTCAACTTTGGCGCGAAAACCTTCTAAATCACCAATTTTATAGGTTGCTGGGTCGAGCAAGTGCAACATTGCCAAGAAATCTTGCTCATGATTGAGAACAGGAGTGGCAGATAATAAAAGTAAGCGATCGCTTTTATGAGCCAGTTCTTTACAAGTCTGAAAACGCTGGCGCACGGTTGCGTCCTTGGAAGTCGCCATTGCTGCGATATGATGAGCTTCATCTAAAATCAAGCAGCCTATCCTCGCTTTCAGGTTGATTTTATGGATATCTTCAACCGCCAGCACCGCTACCCGTTTGCCAAAATGGGAAATGTAAAACTTGTTTTCTAACTCAGTCCGCCATTGTTTGAGCAAGTATTGCGGAACTAATACCACGGCACCTCTTTTCGGTTCATCCAAGAGGAATTGACGCAGAATCGCACCCGCTTCGATGGTTTTTCCGAGTCCCACCTCGTCTGCTAGCAAGTAGCGTTGAATTGGGTCTTCCAGTACCCGCCGCACTACTTCAACTTGGTGAGGATAAAGATTAATATTTGCCGAAATCAGTCCTGTCATCCCGCGACTAACAGCGCGTTGCTTAATCAAGGATTTGACGAAAGCTAATCTTTTGTCGTGGAAGTAGGGTGTTTCGTGACCCTTCATCGCTAGAGTTTCGATGGGGTCTGTGTTTGGCAGATTACAACGAACGTAAATGTCTTCTTCAGTAGCGATCGCAGTTTTCTTATCTGGTAAATCAATTTGATACATTTCTGTATCTTCATCCCAAATGAAAACTCTCCCAACTATCCATTTATCCTGAGTTTGGTACTTAATATAGCATCGAGCCTGTGGTTCAAGTCTGACTTCAGAGAGAGAACTTAAAGGTAAAGTTTTTTGAAGACGTTGCCCTATAGAGCAGAAATACTCAACATTTGCATTGGTATCAGATATTTCCGTAACTTTGCCGATACCCAAAGAGTTATTCTGGGACTGTACCAATAAACCGAGCTTAATCATAGATCCAGTCCCCTGAACACACTAAAAGAACCTTCCAGACTAGTTTTTTCACCTATATCTGGTAGTTTTGTCGATCAACATTATAGATAATAAACTGGCATTACTGTTTTTCGTTTTAGCGATGTCTACGACGGGCTACGCCTACGCTCCACCACATCTAACTAGTAAAATCAGCCTAAAGGTTGATTTGCATTTTAAATGCACCAGGACGGATTAACATTGTCAGCCGACGTATTGATATTGTAAACCGACGTATTGGCATTGTCAGACGACGCATTGATATTGTAAACCGACGCATTGACATTGTAAGCCGACGCATTGGCATTGTCAGACGACGCATTGGCATTGCATTGGATTGCAGGGTATTACCAAATTAATTCGCTACGAATTCAATGAAATACTGTACTTAGGTGATTATGTGGCGCAATAGATTCACGCTTTGCCTTGATAACACCAGGGTACAATTAAGATGATGTAGTTTTATTTAGTATGAAGAAAATCCGAGACAACACAATTAAGTTAAACCAATATTTAAAGTTGATGGGTATAGTGCCAACTGGAGGACAAGCCAAGCTAATGATTCAAGGTGGCGATGTGCAAGTAAACGGTATGCTGGAAACCCGACGAGGGCGGAGGCTAGTACCGGGTGATAAAGTGACAATAGAAGGAAAGACTTTAGAGGTGAATTTGGATAACAATGAAGATCAAAATGTAGTAATAGATTTTCCTGAACAAACCGAGTAAAAATTTTTATCCCAAATTGAAAAGTTCCTCTTTTGCCTTGTGAGCGATGCTGCAAATTTCCAATAAAGTTATAATCCCCCAGAGTGAGATTGAAATTAGTGCGATTCGTTCGCAAGGAGCAGGAGGCCAGAATGTAAATAAGGTTTCCACAGCAATTCACTTACGCTTCGATATTGTCGCTTCATCATTACCAGATTATTATAAAGAACAGCTTTTAAAGCTGAACGATCGCCGCATCACCCAAGAAGGAGTTGTTGTCATCAAAGCACAGGAACACCGAAGCCAAGAAAACAATCGGGAATCAGCTTTGAAACGACTTCAAGAACTCATTCAAAGTGCAGTTGTCGTGACGATAAAACGCAAACCCACAAAACCAACTCGCAGTTCTCAAAGAAAGCGCCTTGACTACAAAACTAAGCGTGGACAGGTTAAGTCTAACAGAGGACAGGTGACAGAATTTTAGATTTTAGCTAGCTTTAAAAATCTGTTCGGCAGTTAAATTTAACTCTGGAAAAGTAGGCGAGACGATGGGATCGCTAGCTCTAAATTGAGTAATTTGGTACTCACTATCGATTAATTGATAAATGGATATAGTAGGCTGTTTAGAATTGCCAATAAACTTTCTAGCGCCTATAGCCGCGTAATCTATAATCCAATATTCAGGAATACCTATGGCTTCATAATCAGCTAATTTTTTGTAGTAATAATCCCGCCAATTACTACTAACAACTTCAATAACTAATGGAATAGATACCGCTTGAGATACAGTCGATTCCTTTTTCCATAAAGGCTCATTCACTAAATTTGGTCGATTGATTATTAATATGTCTGGTGAATAAGCTGATTCACCTTCAAGTGGTTTTACTAATACAGTTTTTGGAATGTAATAAGGTAAATTTAGACGCTTGATATCAGCAGATATATTCTAGTGCCAAAAAACCGACAACATCTTCATGATCGCCCGTTGGTTGTGCCATTTCAACAATCACACCATCATGTAATTCGTATCTTCTGCCCTCGGGCCGCCACGCTGCAAAATCTTCAAAAGTTACTAGTTTACGTAAAGCTTGAATCATAATTTATTGTCCCCCTAAGTAAGTTGCTAGAAATAAACAAAATTATGTTATTAAACGTAAACAGGCTTAAAGTCCTTACCAATGATAAAGGACAGCCCTTGCCAGTTAGCTTTAATTGCGCCAACCTACTTACCCCAGATTAGAGATTACGAACTTTCTTAAACCGTTCTTGCGCCGCCTGAAACGCTTCTTGCATCACTAACTGAATTCTTTGGGGATCGGGTTTCTTACCTCCCATTAAATCACCAAAATAAACGCAGGCTGCTTCCCCTAGTGCCCAGGTGTAGGCGGCTGCCCAAGACGCTGCGATCGCACTCCCAAAACCTGGTATAAATTTAATTAATTCCCGTGCGATTGCCTGTGCTAAGAAACCACCTGCGATCGCACTGACAACACCCCCCGCCTGTGATGGTGTAATTGTCTGTCCATATAATTTACCCAACAGTCCCACCATTGATACTTGCAAGGCAGTTAGTACAGGCATTGTGGCAAATGGCAAAGGTACAGCCGCAAGAGTTGCAGACATAATTGCAAATGGCAAAATATAACGGCGTGCTGCATCTCGATAAAGGTTGCCAAGTTGCTTTCCGGCTTCTTCTCGATCTAATAGCTGATAAATCGCCTGCGCTTCTGCTTGTGGGAGTAGTTCTGCCAAAGAATCTCGCAGTGCTTCTAAGCCATAAAATACCGGATCGTAGCCATCTTCTTCTAGGGTAAAGTCAATGAGTACAGAGCGGTCAGTTATCCCGGCGAAGGCTTGCTGCATTGCCACAAATGCGCGGTTGACTTCTTGATAATCTGGCGGATAGGCAGGATGATCGACAATATCAACAGGATAAACCTCATGCAAGCAAGTAACTACTAGCAGACAGGGAATATTTGGATACTGCTGGCGTAACTTTTGAGCAATTTGTCGGAGTGTATCAGTTGCAAAATCATTGATTTTGACCGTCAAAAGGAGGATTCTGGCGGAAGCAGTTTCTTTTTGTAAATCGCCAACTAACTCCTGAATGATTGTTTGAGTATCTTGGTTGACATCACCTAGTCCCACCGTATCAGTAAAAACTAATAGCGGCAGGTCATTGGAAGGATAGGCATAGCGCTGCGTGTGTTGCGTGTGCGGACGAAAACCTTGACCAATAATCTCAGCCGAAACTCCTGTCAATCCCCGGACAATTGAACTTTTCCCGGCTTGGGGTTTACCAATCAGCAATGCTTCTGTGGTTGGTAGTTCGGCTCGGATTTTCTCTAAAATCTCCGCAACCTGAGTTTCACTGACACTAAACCATCCAACAACCGTTTGTGACAGTTGTTCTACGGGTAGGAGTTTGGTTAAACGTGTTGTTGCTGTGTTCCAGACACCACCAATGCGGTTTGTCCAAGAATTATCAACCGACTTGGTAGTTGTTCCATCGGTCGGTTCACTCAATTGCTGAGAATCATCTTGCTCAGTCATTCCCATGAAAACGGTAGATAGAATTAAAACTACATCTTGTCTATATTTATCGTACTGTTAAACTTGGCTCAGTTTAGGTTAATTTACCGAAGAAAGGCAGAGGGCAGGAGGCAGAAGGCAGGAGGAAGAAAATATATTTTTTGTTCTCTGCCAAACGGGTTTAAAGCTAGGGTGTTGACTTTGTGAGAAATTAGTCCAAAAATTTTCATGCAATTTCCGTGTCGTTATTTGAGGCAGTAAACACGGTTCTTCTCTTTGAAAGCATAGATTGACCGAAAACTTGATCGGACCAGGCTTCAAGATCAAGATACCGAACTGTTTCTAAGGCAAGTTTTACAACAGATCCTGTCAACTTCATAGTAGATAAAGAAATGCTCAAAATCATCTGGCCTATCTGCTTGAAAGGACATCGAGAAGAAAACTGTTTATATTTGCCAAAAAGCGATTCAATCACATCAGAAGTTGCAAGAATTGTGCGTCCTGGCTGAATTTGAGAGCTTTCAATTGTCAAATATTCTGTAATTTTTAGTTGAAAGTTAACTAAAGAATCAGTTCCCATTGATAACTGCTGTAAATTCAAAAAGCTGCTTGATTGTTCATTAAGCCCACAAATTTTAAGTTGAGTCTCTACAACTCGAGTCATTTTAACCATCAGCTTCCAAATGCTGAGTGATTCTTGGTAATTGATTAACCATCCTAATTTATCTTTTAATTTCTGGTACAGAATGGAAGACTCAATATTTGGTAAAAGTTCTACTATTGTGTCTACT
The DNA here is from genome assembly GCF_036917775.1 of Nostoc sp. GTDB lineage: Bacteria > Cyanobacteriota > Cyanobacteriia > Cyanobacteriales > Nostocaceae > Nostoc. Next base: position 76,232 of record NZ_JBALEQ010000075.1, on the reverse strand, counting down.
GGAGATTCTAAAATCTTAGTAGCCCAATTAATCAACCTTTCAATATTAAAATAACGGCATTGTGAACGTTGAGATGGGGGAGATAAAAAAGATAATTCTGTTTGTTGTAGTTGTTGCCGACATCGTGTACATTGCTGGATAAAAGATTGATATTTCTCATCGGCTACTAACTCATGCTTGAGCAATAAAGCCATTGCATGAGTCACATCATAGGTGTAAATTACTTCTGAATAATTTTCTTGATACAATTTGATTCCTTTTTGGATATCACTGCCGTGGTCAGCTATTATTTGTATTGGACGACCAACTTTTTTCGTTAGTTCAGAGAGTTTTTGCTCGATTATCTCTCCTTTCGTCGAACACATAATTTCTAATGCAAGAAGTTCAACATCTTGATGTCTTAATCCTCGTTTTAAAGGAAAAATTTCTGATTCAAGTAGTTGTTGTGAAACTCCCAAAACTACAAAAGCTTTTTCTGATCCTAGTTCTACAGTCAAATCTACGATAAATATCCAATCACTTCGATATTCTTTTTCTCTGTTGAGTTCGTATAGCCCAATTCGCCCTAACCATTTTCTAATACTACTAAAGCTTGGAGTCTCATGTTTAGAAAAATCAACGTACAACTCAAAAGTTTTCTCAACTCCTCGCAAACTATTGCCACAATTGATAACTTGCTGTACTGATATTTGAATTGTTTCGACTGAATAATGATGTCCCTTCGCTATCTGAACAAGAGCCTGTCCACTTGTTTCCAAATTACTTAGAGCGCTTGTAACTATCTCTTTTTTTTTCGTCCCCTATCTCAATATTCTGTTTGAGTAGCTTTGATTCTGCAATTTTTGCTCTGCTTTTCCAATAGTCTCGTGAGGCTGATAAATCTCTGACTTTTATTTCTAATGCTCTAAGTTTTTTCTGTTTTTCCAAAGCTCTCTCTTTCCAATTGTCTCGACCGTTGCGAAACAATCTTGCTAATCGGCTGGTTGGGCTTTTAAACTCTTGCATTAACTTTTGTCAAGCTACGTACTTCTTGCATGAAAATTTACCACCTTAAAACCCTTAGAGTCAACACCCTAGTTTAAAGCCCCTAAATTTATTTATGAATAAAGATAAAAAGTGTATTTTGAGACGCGCAGCCCAAAAAATACAGCGTCTATTATAAATCCCCTAAATTTATTTATGGGGATTACCTCCTGCCTCCTTAATCATCATAAAGTTCAGTTTCTTCACCCGATTTCATTACTCCAAAAGTTGTTTCACCCTAGCTAAGGCTTCCTCTCCAGGAATGGGTATAACTGTACCACTTTGGACTTCATCTCTACGCTTCTTAGCTTCATCTGTCCAAAGCATTTGAAGTGTTTCATCTACATCAAATTCAAGACTTTCAACCAGTTTTTCTGCCAACAATGCTCTTGATGCACTGGGCAAAGCTAAGGCTTCTTTCATGATCTGCTCAACAGATGACATAATTCCTGAAAGCATAGGACTATCCAGAGTCTAGCAGGAAAATAGTAGACGTGGTAGCTTTTGGAAAGCCCCTCAGACGCTTACCTGTATCAGCTTGGCTCAATCAAATCAACGATCGCTTTCACCAATACATCTGGATCTACTGGTTTAGAAATGTGCATTTGAAATCCGGCTGCTAGTGCTTGCTGCTGATTCATTTCACCTGCATAAGCTGTCAAAGCGATCGCTGGTACGCTTCCTCCTTCTTGCGGCGATCGCGATCGCACTTCCCGCATCAGCATATAACCGTCTGTCTTGGGCATTCCAATATCACTAATTAAAACATCTGGTATCGACTCAGATAACGCCTTTAATGCTTCCTGTGCTGAAGATACAGAGGTTACTTGTACACCGTAGTCTTGCAAAATGAAGCTCACTAAGTCGCGGATATCTGGTTCATCGTCCACCACTAAAACTTGAGTGTCCGAAAGGAGTGAGGATTCAGGCTGAGAATTTAAAGACTCCTTCTCTTCCCGCCTAACTTGTTCACTTCTCACTAAAAGCGGTACTTCAACAGTGAAGGTTGCACCCAATCCTTCTCCAGCACTTTCGGCTTGAACTTTTCCCCCGTGCATTTCTACAACCTTACGCACGATTGCTAATCCTAAACCTAGTCCGCCAAATGTGCGGGTAGTTGTACCATCAGCTTGGCGAAAGTAATCAAACACGAATGGTAAAAAGTCTGGGTTAATTCCCTTACCTGTATCGCTGACTTGAATTTGAATCTGATTACTAGCTTCCATGAGTCGAATTTCTACTCGTCCTCCGGTTGGGGTAAATTTTACCGCATTAGAAAGCAGGTTCCACACAACTTGCTGGAGCCGATTAGGATCGCCCATAACTTGTCCTAAACTGGCATCAAATATGGTCTGAATTTGAATTGATTTAGCTTCTGCTGCTAGCCGTACCGTTTCTAGTGCTGCTTCAACTACCATTACCAAGTTCACTGGACAGATATTTAAGTTTAATTTTCCTTGGAGAATGCGAGACACATCCAACAAATCTTCAATTAACTGGGTTTGTAACTTGGCGTTGCGTTCAATGGTTTCCAAGGCGCGGTTAGTAGTTTGTTCATCAAACTTGCGACTCCGTAACATTTTCGACCATCCCAGGATAGGGTTGAGTGGGGTTCGCAGTTCATGAGAGAGAACCGCCAGAAACTCATCTTTAATTTTGTTGGCGATCTCTGCTTGTTGGCGTGCTGTCCTTTCGCATTGGAGGAGGCGATCGCATTCTTTTTCAGCCAATTTGCGATCGGTAATATCTAGTACAAAAGCAACACCATGCTCTTGGGAGTCATTCAGCAAGGCTATGCCCAAAACAATTGGGACTCGCTTACCATTACGGTGGATGTACTCTTTCTCGTAAATTTTGGAAACTCCAGTGGTTTGCACCTCCAAAATGGCGCGATCGTCTAAATACTTGTATTCAATAGGAGTAAGTTCTCGCCAATTAACTTTACCTAAAAGAGTAAACTCCTCATGAGTGTAGCCAGCTAGTTGAAGAAAGGCATCATTGGCATCCATAACGAAGCCATCCACATTCCAAAAAGCAACCCCGATTAGGTTAGACTCAAACAAACGCCGAAATCGAGCTTCACTTTCGCGTAATGATTTTTCTGCCCGTTTGTGTTCGGTAATATCACGAGAAACAGTAATTACGCCTTCAATACTTTGCTTTAAATTCCGTAATGGTGTCAGAATGTATTCATAATAATGCACTCCATTAGCAGTTACATATTTGCACTCATCTTTGATGGGCTGCCCAGTTTTAATCACAGCTTTTAGTTGATTGTCTACCTGCTCTACAAGCTCTGTAGGTAAATCCATGTCTTGCAAAGTCTTTCCGACAAGTTCCTGGGGTTTAAAACCTAATATGGTAGCTGCATCACGACTAACATACTGATAGCAACCTCTGCGATTAAAGATATAAATGTGATCGACTGAGGCGGTGAGGATAGCATTTAAAACATTTGCCTGTTCTTGGACTTGTGTGGTTAGTTCACGAGTGCTTTCTTCAGCCTGTTTGCACACAGTAGTTTCCATACAAACGCCGATCATTCGCACCGCTTGTCCTTGCTCATCATAGATAAATTTTCCCTTGGCAGAAATCCAATGTACACTTTGGTCTGAGCGAATTATCCTAAATTCATCGTTGTAGTCAGTTTTTTGTGCCAAAGCGTAGCCGATCCGTTGCATTACAGATTGCTTGTCTTCAGGATAAACGCACTTTTGAAACGTTTCATAAGGCCCATCAAAACTACTTGGAAGTAGACCAAAAAGCAATTCATAATTTTCAGACCAGATGACTTGGTTGGTTAAAATATTCCAATCCCATAAGCCCATCTGAGAAACATCTAGAGCTAGCCTCAGCCGTTCTTCACTATTTTTCAGGATTACTTCTAACTGCTGTCGCAGTGCAATTTCTTCTTGGAGTTGCTGTAAAGTCACTGCCACATCTGTCGTCACATTTAAGCCTGTAGACTTCTCCTGCTCCAGATGGCATTCAATCTCATATTCTAAAACTGAAATATGTGAACTTTGCGCTGATGTTGCCAGTTTCCTTAATTGCTCTTCTAGTTCTACTTGCCTTTGCTGATAAAATATTTCTGCTTGCTCTAACTCAGCTACACGCTGCCGTAAAACTGCTAATTCATCAGTAAGTTTAGAATTAATTTTATCAACATTTGGCATTTTAATTAACCGCTAATAACTGAAAATAACCCGACTTGAAGAGTAGGCATACCCTAGTTTTAGCAGTATGAATTTTTAAGCTAAAAAATGCAATCCATCAAAAGGCACATAAGAGTTTTAATCAAAAGATATTCTCTGGTATTTAAGAGCCATGTTTAAAAGATTAAAACAAATCAATTATCTCTTCAATCGGATGAAAGCTGCACCAGCCAATAATCCCACAACCTGCCCCCAGAAGACAACACCCGATTGATTTACGCCAATGGGGGGAATATTTAAACTGCCGATACCATAAAATAACTGTTGCACAAACCACCAAAATATATAGACAAAGGCGGGAAGTTCGATAGGAATATACACAATAATTAACGGTAAAATGGTGTCGATTTTAGCTTTAGGAAACTTCATAATGTATGCCCCTAAAATAGCTGCGATCGCGCCATTGCCGCCAATTAATGGTACTGTCAAACTCGGTTCAATCAGAATTTGTACAACCCCTGTTAAGATACCAGCCGCCAGATAAAATCCAAGATAGCGTCTGTGTCCCAAGATATTTTCTACAGTTTTACCAAAAACCCACAGAAATAGTAGATTTCCCAATATCTGGCTAAAACTACCGTGCAGAAATATTCCAGAAAGTAGTGAAAATACCCGCCAAATTACAATTATCCAAGCAGCATTGTTATTAAAGAATACATTTGCAATTGCCCCACTAATTTGGGCTGGAATCACACCCCAACTATTGACAAAATAGCCCAATGTATCACTAAGTTCTAGTTGGATTTCCCATAAAAATATGGTAATGTTAATGCCAATTAGCCAATAATTAATAATCGGCTTATTCCAACAACGGATATTATCACTAATAGGAATCATACTAATTCGTAATTCGTAATTCGTAATGGGCTACGCTAACGTAATTCATATTTAAGAAACACCAAATATTCTTATCTGCTTCCCTATTCCCCATTCCCTATTCCCCATTCCCCCCATAACCCTTAACGTGTGGCAAGATTGAAATCAGATCGCATCGCACTTAAGTAGGCAAACGAGATGCTAGGAAACACACTTGTTGGAAGATACCAAATTATTAGTAACTTGGGAGGAGGGGGTTTTGGTGAAACCTTTGTTGCTTATGATACTCAATTACCCGGTTCACCTCAATGTGTGGTCAAGAAACTCAAACCCCAAGCAAACGATCCGGTAACTTTAGAGACGGCTAGGCGTTTATTTGATACAGAAGCACAAGTTCTCTATAAATTAGGAACTCACGATCGCATTCCTCAACTTTTAGCTTATTTTGAGGAAAATGCCGAATTTTATCTCGTACAGGAATTAATCGAAGGTCATGACCTGAGTCAAGAATTAATACCAGGTAAAACCCTTAGTCAAGAGCAAGTAATTTCGCTTTTACAAGAACTTTTGACAATTTTAGAATTTGTCCATCAACAGAATGTAATTCACCGTGATGTCAATCCCCGAAATATCCTCAGACGACACCCGGATGGCAAATTAATCTTAATTGATTTTGGTGCAGTTAAACAAATTACTACCCAAGTAATTACTCCCGAAGGTTCAACTAAAGGTACTGTTGCCATAGGTACGCCTGGATATATTCCTGGAGAACAAGCTCATGGTACGCCAAAATTAAGTAGTGATATTTATGCTACGGGAATCATTGCTATTCAAGCTCTCACTGGATTATTACCAGAGGAAATAGTAAAAGATGCTGAGACTAATGAAATTATCTGGCGCGATAAAGCCACAGTAACGCCAGAATTTGCTCAATTCTTAGATAAAATGGTGTGCTACGACTTTCGACAACGCTATCCTTCGGCTACAGTAGCATTAAAAGCACTGAAAGAGTTAACACTACCTCCGGTCGAAACAATAGCGTTAACTCCTATTTCTCTACCCAAAAATCTAACCAAACCACAACCGAAAAAAGGGATTTTAGGTAAAGTTTTACTAACAATATTTTTAGTTGGAATAAGTGGAGTTGCATCAATATTTATTTTTAATCACATTAATTCAAATAACGCTATAGAATTATCCAAACAAGGAAATACACTTTTTGATTTGCAACGCTATCAAGACGCATTAGAAGTATATGAAAAAGCCGTTAATATTAGACCAGATTATGCTCAAGGATGGAATGGTCAAGGCAAAACGCTGTATAAATTAAAAAAATCTAAAGAAGCATTAGCTGCGTATGATAGAGCAATCCAAATTAAGCCAGATTATTTTGAAGCTTGGAGTGGACGCGGTTTTGTCTTGGCAAGTCTACAGCGATATCAAGAAGCGATCGCATCTTTTGATAAAGCCTTACAATTAAATAATGAAAGCTCGGAAGTCTGGAATGCTAAGGGTGAAGCTTTTAGTAGCTTAAACCAATATGACCAAGCAATTAAAGCTTATGAAAAAGCGATTGAATTAAAATCAGATAATTATGAATCTTGGTACAAAAAAGGATTAGCTTTACAAAATTCTAACCGATATGAAGAAGCGATAGCAGCATACCAAAAAGTCGTTGATTTAAAACCAGACTATGAACAAGCTTGGTATAATCTGGGAAATGGACTAGTTAATTTGCAACGCTACCAAGATGCGTTCAACGCTTATGACAAAGCTGTACAATATAAGTCAAATTATTATCAAGCTTGGTTTTCAAGAGGCAACACATTGCTGAATTTGCGACGTTATCCAGAAGCAATTGAATCTTTTAATCAAGTAATTAAATATAATCCTAGTAACTATCAAGCATGGTATAACTTGGGCTGGTCGCTGCATCAAAACCAACGCTATGAAGAAGCAATCAAAGCTTACAATAAAGCTGCGACACTTAAGCCAAGAGACTATCAGCTTTGGTACAATCTGGGAAATTCACAATATATTTTGCAAAAATACGAAGATGCACTCTCATCTTATAATAAGGCCGTTCGTTATAAACCAGACCATTCTGAAAGCTGGTATAGCAGAGGCAATGCTCTACTAAATTTGAAACGGTATCAAGATGCGATCGCATCTTACGATCAAGCAATAAAATACAAGCCTAATTACCAACAAGCTATAGACAGCCGCAATCAGTCCCAGATTCAACTGCAATCCGAGAAACCTAAACCTATAATTGTGCCAGTTATCCCAGTTCCTAATCCTATTAATCCACCGCAGACGACACCATAATATACTCAGAATTTAGACAAAATAATGAAAAAACGAACCGCAAAGGACGCAAAGGACACAAAGAAATAAGAGTTTCGAGAGAGTTATTGCGTAAGTCCTAACACCAAACAATTCGTGATTAATAATTACGAATTGTTAATAACACTTCTTATAGCTAATAATTGGAATTTTAGTTGATTTTAAAGAATATTTTGACATCGCAACTTATAATTCGTGGCATTACTATAAATTTCTTGTTTATTTTACCAAAAGCTGTGAGCATCGGTAACTTCTTGGGCAATCTAAAGATAACCTAGAATTTTTTCTTACCGAACTATGCGATTAAGGAGCTAACCCTTGATACAACCAAACTCCAGCCTATCAGCAACTAATAGAGAAAATCATCCTTTACGAAATTTACTAATTCGATTTATTCTTGGCGGTACTACCCTTATAGTCAGTATTTCTGCCTATTTCAGCTATCAAGCCACTAGAAATCTGATGCTCAAAGATTTGAGACACAGCGCTTTTTTAGAGGTACAGAGAGGAGGTGGTGAAATTGAAGAGTGGTTACATCTTCGCCAAACGGAGGTACAAACCCTGGCGAATACTTTAACTGTCCGCTCCTTAAACTGGTCTGTAGCAGAACCCTATTTAAAGTCAGAAGTCAAGCGGATCAATGAATTTTTCTTTTTCCAAATAGTCAACCGAGATGGTTCATTTTCTAATACAAAAGTTGGTCGATCCAATAAAAATATCAAGGATCGAGACTTTTTTCAAAAAGCAATTGCCGGAAAGAGCAACATTTCTGACCCTTTCATCAGCCGTTCTACAGGAATTCCTTTAATAGCGATCGCCACCCCAATCTCTTCAAATTCTGCTAGCAGCAGTTCACCGATTGGAGTCTTCCACGGCAATGTGAGAGTCGATCACATTGCAGAGGTTGTTAACTCCCTGCGCTACGGCACAAACAGCTATGCTTTTGCTCTCAATTCCCAAGGACAAGCGATCGTCCACCCTAACTCGGCGTTAATGTCAACCGTAGAAAAACCTGCGCCCAGCCTGCTGAAAATTGGCGATCGCAATTTAAATGCGATCGCTCAAAGGATGGTAAACAAACAACAGGGAATTGAGTTAATGGAAATTGACGGCACTAAACAGTATGTAGCTTATCTGCCGTTGCAAGCTGCTAATTGGTCTGTAGCTTTGGTGATTCCCCGCCAAAATATCGAATCTCGATTGCAATTCCTCGATTTTATTGCCTTAATTGTCGGTGGACTGACACTCACCATGATTACTGTCTTGTGGCAAGTCCAAGCATTTGAACAACGTGAACTGAAAAAATCCAAAGCTGCTGCTGATACAGCCAACCATGCTAAAAGCGAATTTTTAGCTAACATGAGTCATGAACTGCGAACACCTTTAAATGGCATTCTTGGTTGTGCCCAAATTTTACTGCGTTCCCCAGCTTTACCTAAGCAAGAGCAATATCACGTCAATATTATTGAACAATGTGGCTCTCATCTGCTGACTTTAATTAATGACATTTTGGATCTCTCCAAAATTGAAGCGAAAAAGTTAGAACTGCATCCCTATGATGTGCATTTTCCATCCTTTCTTCAAGGAATTGTCGAAATATGCCACATTCGGGCAAAACAAAAGGGCATTTCGTTTATCTATAAACCCCCGATTAACTTGCCTACAGGGATTTATGTCGATGTCAAAAGATTACGTCAAGTCTTATTGAATTTGCTGGGAAATGCCATCAAATTTACAGATGAAGGTCAGGTTACTTTCAATATTGAAGTAATCGATCAACCTCCCAATGATGGGCAGATAATAAAATATCGCCTTCGCTTTACTATAGAAGACACAGGGATTGGTATAACTCCCACAGAATTGAGCCAGATTTTCTTACCATTTGAACAAGTCGGTGAGAAAAAGCGCCAAGCTGAAGGTACAGGGCTGGGTTTAGCTATTACTCGGCAGTTAGTACAAATGATGGGTAGCAATATCCATGTTCAGAGTCAGATCGGTAAGGGGAGTAGCTTTTCGTTTGAGTTAGAGATACCCGAAGCGACTGACTGGGTACAATCTGCGATGACTGCCTCAGAGAAACAAATCATTGGCTTTGAGGGTGGCCCCTACACCATCCTGATGGTTGACGATCGCTGGGAGAATCGCACAGTGATTACAAACTTACTGCAACCACTGGGTTTTAATGTGGTTGAAGCCAGCAACGGTAAGGAAGGTTTAGAAATAGCGATCGCCCTCAAGCCAGACTTAATCATCACAGATTTGCTGATGCCAGAAATGGATGGGTTTGAATTAATTAAACACCTGCGTCACACTCCAGAAATTAAGGATGTATTGATTATCGTTTCTTCAGCTAGTGTCTTTGAAGCCGACCAACATCGCAGTTTGCAAGCTGGAGGTAATGCTTTCTTGAACAAACCCATACAAGTAGATGAATTATTGCATCAACTAGAACAATACTTAAATTTGGTATGGATTTACAAGCAATCTCAGCCTGATGGAGAAACAGCCAAAGAAGCAACGACAGCAACTACTCAATTAACCCCTCCTTCTCACCAGGTGTTGCAAGAACTAACCACTTTAGCCAGTAAAGGTAATTTTAATGCCATTCTCAAGTGGGCCGATCAACTAGAAGAAACAGATACAAAATTTGCACCCTTTGCTAACGAACTACGGCAGCTAGCAAGGCAATTTGATGAAGATTTAATTATAAATTTTTTGACTAAATCTGCGGTAGAAACGGTATGAAAACTATTATTGAAAACCAAAATAATTCTATCAATTATGCTCTTTCTAGGGGAATTATTTTAGTCGTTGACGATAACCCTGCCAATTTACAAGTTTTATCCAGCTTTCTGGATCAGTCTAACTTTGAAGTTTGGGCAGCCCGCAGTGGAGAAAAAGCCCTTCAACGATTAGAAAATGGTGATTTACCTGATTTAATCTTGCTGGATGTAATGATGCCGGGTATAGATGGTTTTGAAACTTGTAAACAGCTAAAAAGCAATCCTCGTGTCCAAGATATTCCAGTCATTTTTATGACAGCCCTTTCAGAAACAGCTGATAAAGTTAAAGGTTTGCAATTGGGAGCCGTAGACTACATTACTAAGCCTTTTCAGCAAGAAGAAGTCTTAGTGCGGATTGAAAATCACCTCAAAATGAGAAATTTGACAAAAACCTTGATTGCTAAAAACACCGAATTACAACAGACTCAAACTCAACTGATTCAAGCAGAAAAGGTAGCAGCTTTAGGTCAAATAACAGCAGGGATTGCCCATGAAGTTAACAATCCTATCAATTTTATATCTGGCAACTTAACTTTTGTTGAAAAATACGTAAAAGAAGTAGTTAGTTTATTGCATCTCTATCAAAAATATCTGCCGGAGCCACCAGATGAACTTCAAACCGCAATTAAAAAAAGCGATCTTGACTTTTTGTTAGATGATTTATTTAAAATTATTAAATCCATGCAACTTGGTACAGATCGCGTTACAGAAATTGTGTCATACTTAAACAACTTCTCGCGTCACAGAGAAGCTGGAAAGAAACTAGCTAACTTGCATGAAGGCTTAGAAAGTACATTACTAATTCTCGGACATCGGTTTAAGAAAAATGCTCATTACCCAGCCATAAAATTAGTTAAAGAATATGGAGATTTGCCACTTATTGAGTGTTTTCCTAGCGAGATAAATCAGGTTTTTATGAATTTAATTTGTAATGCAATCGATGCAATTGAAGAAGCAAATAAAAATAAAAATGTTGATGCAATTTATAGTAATCCTGGGGTGATTAAAATTAAAACTGAGGCAATTGGAGAGCAAGTTATTTTAAGAGTTGCTGACAATGGTTCAGGGATAAAAAACGCAGATACAACAAAAATATTCGATGCTTTTTACACAACAAAACCTGTCGGTAAAGGAACAGGGCTTGGTCTATCTATTGCTTACCAAATTGTAGTTAATAACCATCATGGCAAGCTTACATACGATTCTAAGTCAGGTGAAGGTATAGAGTTTATCATTGAACTACCCATTCGATAAATGAAAATCCTAAACTAAATAAAAGAAATCATCGCTTCTTTGTACAAATACGTTTAGTTAAAGATTTTTGTTAATGACTTTAGAGCTGTAGAGACGCGTTAGCCTGGCGGGGCATTCAAAGCCAGCCCAGTACATTTTCGCATCTCTACTTAAAATTGCTCTATGTAACAAATACATTGATCTAAAAATTGCTGTAACTATCGAATATTCACTTCTTGCAAATAATTTACTTGCTGAAGATATTCAATCTTAGTGTCTGAATTTTTAGAGACAAATGAATTTGTTCTTTTTGCATAAGCTATCTTTTGATTGCCAGTCTGCACGCGTTGCTTTTGAGTATACTCATTCAATTTAACTTGAGCTTGAGCATAAACTAGAGCATCTTGGGGAATATTTCGGAGAAATTTCACAGCCCGATCAAAATCACCGATAGATGCTTTTTTGTAAGCGTTTTGTAAAAAATAAGCTGCTCTGATTTGGCGCTTTCGATTGTACTCAGCCAGCTTTTCTTGAACTAAAGCCCCCGCACGACTTTCTTTAGGAATTTCCCGCAGATATTGTAATGCAGTAGAAAAATCTCGGATCTCGGCACTTTCGTAAGCTTTTGCTAATAAATCTTGTGTCTGGGCTTCAATGTTAATGTATGCTTGCCGAACCAATTTATCTGTTTTAGATTGCCAATAGGAAATATTTGGAATTTGAGAAACAGCATCAAGAACATCTGACCATCGGCTCTCATGAAAAGCTATTTGAGCTATTTGGTATTTTTGTGCAGCAACTTGCCATTGGTCTTGCCATTCTTCAATTGTGGTTTGTGCTTCTGGATAAACATTGCTGTGGGAGGGAATTGATTTAGCAAGTGCGATCGCTTCTTGCAAATCCCCAGCTTGATATTCTTTTTTTGCTTGATATAAAGTATCTGTTTCTGAGTATGCTGGTGCAGTATTAACTAAAGAATATACACCAAATCCCATCAATAAAGAATTAGCTGCTAGTCCGACTTTCATTCCTGTCAATAACGGGGATGATGTGTCAGATGTAAGATTTTGAAAATCATTATCCTCAATCGCAACTTCTTCTAGAAAAAATTCAGAATCTTCCTCTAATATTTCTGGTGGCTGATCCCATGTGATTTGTTTGAGTACCCGCAGTACCTCAGTCGCAGACTGGAAGCGATTTTGAGAATCGTAACGGATCATTTGGCTGAGAACAGCAGCTAGATAATCGTTAACTGGCGTGTTTTGAGAACGCCAAAAAATTTCATTAGTATGAGGATCAACTTTTAATTGTAGTGGTTCTAACCCAGTTAAAGCCTGGATAGCAATCATCCCCAAAGCATAAATATCGCTGTTAGGCTGTGTTTGTCCAATAAATTGCTCTGGTGGTATGTATCCCAATGAGGTGACGGGAATTCTATAAATCGGCAATTCTGCACCTATGCCAAAATCGATAGACTGGATTGAGCCAAAGTCAATCAAAACTAACTTGCCATCGCTATTACGTCTAATCAAGTTTTCTGGTTTGATGTCACAATGGATCACACTTTGAGAGTGAACAAATTCTAGAATACTTAAGACATCTATCAGGAATTTTACAACTTCACTTTCACTCCACAGACACCCCCACTGTTGAGCAATGGGCAATTCCGCAGTCAGCCCATGTCCTTCAATTAGCTCTTGTACTAAATAAAACTGGCTGTTTTCTTCAAAGCAGGCGATAAATTCAGGAATTTGTTGATGGCTTCCCAGAAGCTTGAGGGTTTCAGTTTCAGTTAGAAACATTAACCTCAACATCTCCAAGTAGCCAGGTTCGGAACTGCTAACTTTTATTTGCTTAATAACACATTTAGGATTCTGTGGAAAATCTACGTCTACAGCTATATATGTTTGTCCAAATACCCCTGCACCCAGGCTTTGGACAATTTGGTAACGCTCTTGTAATAATTTACCGATTATGTGGTTGGTCATGACCTGGTTACTCAGTAAGTCCTTATTGTTTAGTTTTTCTGACATTCCCTCCTGTTTCCGGAATGCTTGAAAAATAGATTTACTGAACTTAACTACTTGGATATAACTTGATTTATTACAGTAATTTCACTTAATAAAATCGGATTTTAATTTATCAAAATCTATTAAACTTATTAAATATTAAAATCTTGATATACTTTTAAATAATTAATGAAAAAATTCAAACCTACAAGCTATTTCTCATGTCTTTATAAAGGATTAGATGTAATTTGAAAGCAAAAACATGAAGAATTCATAAAAAATATATGAACTTTGTGTAAACTTTATATACTTTTGTTGGCAATAATAGTTTTTATACTATTATGCTAGCAACAGCATTGTTTGATTTAATACATAATTTACAGTGCTAATAAAACCCTAGTTCAATACTGAATTTTAACTACGTTTAGTTCCTCTGATTGTTGAGCAACTACGTCTTTTTAAAAACAGCGATTGTATAGGGAAATTTTTTGTGAATTTCATCTAAACAGGTTCAACTTTAGAAAGATATCCCATGAAAAATTGTTACAAATTAGCAATGACGGCTGCTATTGTTGGATTTGGATTAGGAACGCTGAACGTAGCGCAAGCAGCAACTGTTAGTTTGAGTAGTTCAAATCAAGGCTGGTGGAGTAAGACCGCTGGTAACAGCAACCAGAACGACAACTATATCACTGGAAATCTCGACGCGACCAATTATGCTAGCTTTTTTACATTCGATCTTAACGATCTAGCTGGAGTCTCTACAGCAACTTTGCAAGTTAAACGGTTTCAAGGTGCAGGAAATCCAACAAAGACTCTAGGTTTTTTTGATGTTTCAACAGCCGCTGATGTACTTGCTGAAAAAGTTAACAATCCTAATGCTGTTATCTATAATGACTTGGTAAGTGGTAAAAATTACGGTACTTTTAATGTCAGCACTTTTGGCAATTCAGACGAAATCCTAAATTTTGTCCTCAACTCGGACGCTATTGCAGATATTAACGCCAGAAGTGGACGATTTTTCTCAGTTGGAGGTGCGCTTTTGGGCGATATTGGAATTGGAGAGCAGTATCTGTTTGGATTTAGTTTTGATTCATCTGCTACGCTTGTGCTAAATACTGATTTAGCTAGTGTTCCAGAACCTGACATTCTTAACGGGGCAGTACTTGTTGGGATTACGGTTTTGTTGTTGAAGCGCAAGGGAAAACCATTCAAAAATGTATAAGTTAATTTAATTTGATACTTATCGAACAAACTATTTTTTCCTAGAAAAATTTGAATGCTTTTGCTTTTTAGCAAGAGCATTTTTGACATTAACTAATAAAGTTAGTAGTTATTAAGATTATTCTTCAATACGCTTGGGTTATGCTTTGCTTAACCCAACAAAGCCACAAAAATATTGGGTTTCGTTCCTCAAACCAACCTACAAAGTTTAAGGTTTTTGGCGCTAAACTAAGCGTATTAGATTATTCTTTGCTTTCTTGTTCCTCGATCGCTTCAGATTTATCTTGTAACGGCTTTACTACCCGTGCAATCGCTTCTTGAATAAAAGCTTTAATAAATTCATCTCGGCGATTAATTTGAAACTGTTTCTGCACAACTTCTGTCATTCCCCCATCACCCCAATCTTGATCGTGACGAAAATATTCAATAAAACTTTTTCCAGCAATTCGCGTTAAATAAGCTGCTGTCACGCCTTGAATCGCCCGACCAATAAGAAAGGTGGCAACATTGAGTTGCAAGGCTGTAGATAATAATTGAATTGCTCCTTTGACAATGCCCAAACTAGCAATAGTTTTCGCTAAAGAAAGGGCTAACTCTCGTCCCCGTTCCATATTCAATTCACAGCCGTAGACTCTGCCAATTTCTACAACCATTTGAGCATTAACAGCAGCTGTAGCCAGCAAATCTACTACTGGTATTGGCGTGACTGACACCACACCAGCACCAATCCATTGAAACCGTTCTACGATTTTGTCAGCTTGACGACGACGCTGACCATCAATGAGTTTTCGCGCCTCGTCTCCCAATCGCAGAGATTGCAAAAGAATGTTATCCGCCACCAAATCTTCACCTTCGGCGCGTAAAACAGCAGCCGTGCGCCGCAGTAAAGGGACAATATCGGGTTCCGGCTGGTAGGTTTCGCCAGTTTCTAGTTGTGCAGATTGGGGATTAGCTGCGATCGCCACTACATCATTAGTAGCAATAAATCCCCGTACCCGTTGACGCAACCTAGCAAGGATGGATTCTTTATCTTCATCTGTATATAAATCGGTTTTGTTGAGAACTAGGAGCGATCGCTTACCAATTTCTGCTAATCCCCGCAACGGCTCATATTCTGAGCGTCGTAAGTCATTATCCACCACAAATAACAGTAAATCTGCTTCTGTTGCCAGTTCTCGCGCCATTTGTTCCCGTTCTGTTCCCGCTACACCCGCTTCTAAAATCCCTGGCGTATCTGTAATTAAAATCTTGCGTTCTAATCCCTTCAACCGCAGACAATAGGTTTCTCCAACCTGGGTTGTACCCATCGGTGCATCCACTTGACCTACCATGCGTCCCATAATCGCATTCACTAGGGAAGTTTTGCCAGCACTCCCCGTACCAAATACCACTACTTGAATTTCACCCCGTGCTAAGTTCGCCTCAATCTCCCGCGATCGACTTAATAAAGCCTGACGTGTGACTTCATCTTGAATTTGCGCTACCTGTTGGCGCACAGCTTGGAGAGTTGTAGAAGCAGCATCAGATTTAGCAGCAGGAATTTGCGCCGCAGTTACTCGCTTGGGGTTGCGGCGCGATCGCTTTTCCCCAGATTGAATTACCAATACATAATAGACAAAAGCCGCTACCAAGGCTCCTATAAGGACAATCAGCAGCAACAGCAGCAAATTGCCAAGCAACGGCGAATAGGACAATTGCCAATAGAGGCGTGATAGGGAATCAATTAGCCATAGGGCTAGTCCCAAAATGACGATCAGACCAACAATTAGCGTTACTATGCGCGACAGAGGCATGGCTGGGAAAGATTAGTGGGTATTTCAGTAGGCAGATGCTTCTGATCTTAATAGTTTCAGTCTTTCTTACCAGAGTAGCAAGAAGCAGCTTTTGCAAAATTTGAACCTTTGAGGGTGAAACTTAAGTGCAATGCTGTGCCCCACAATAAATAATTTTATATGTCAATACGCTTGGGTTCAGCCTTTTTCCTTTTCTCCCCCTGCTCTGTATCTATCAACATCCAGTAAACAGATACTTCTAATCTTCATAGTTTCAGTATTTTTGACCAGGGTAGAAAAAAGTCCCTTTTGATAGACTGAGAGCGCATTTTGGATTAAATGTGTTCCAATACTGCTCGGATAAAGCATTTTTAACTCGGAATTGCGTTTGGGGTAAAGGTTAAAGGTTTTTTCTTTTCCCTTTCCCGTAACCCCATTCCCCAAAATCCGACAAGTATTGCAATGTGTTCTCATTTGCGGCTGGATTTCTTGTCTTTGATGAAAAACCGCTTAGTAAAAAATTCAACAGCGAGTAATACCATGACTGCGATACCTAAATTAAAATACTTTAACTGGGTTCAACAAAGATTCCATCGCCTTAGTATTCGGCAAAAGATTTTTTATGGATACGGTTTGGCTTTGGGAGTTACAGTTTTAGGAACGACAGCAGGGTTGGTAATAGGCGATCGCTATTTTCAACAAGCCAAACAGCAGATTATATTGGTAGACGAAGAAGGAAGCTTGTTAAGTAGTTTGCAAGGCGAACTGTTGGAAATACAGATCCACCAGAAAGAAATACTGCCTTTTTTACAGCAGCCGCAAGCGTTACAAAGGGGAATCTCTAATTTCAAAACCGATCTGGCGGATGCAGAAACGTTGATTTCTCAGGCACAAGAATTTAGTCAAAGCAGTTCCCAAAAGGATTTACAAGCTCTGCTGATAAAGCATAACAGCACAATAGCCGAATATTTTGAACAACTTAGGTCGCTGATTCGGCAAATTTTGCCATTAAGTTCACAGCCAGAGGGAACGTTAAAAGCACAGCAATTAATCTCCAAATTCAGCCAAAGTCAGGATGCTCTAAATTTTTATCAATTTGCCCATGAGTTAACCGACTTTGCCAAAACACTTCAAAAACGCCAAGAGGAAGCTCATATAGCCCAGAATCAGGCTGCACTGATTCAAGCTCAGATTATTCTTGGTAGTATGCTGCTGTCAGTAGCGATCGCTGCTATCCTGGCTTTCTACACCAGTACAATCATTGCTTATCCTATTAGAGCGGTGACAGATATTGCCCAAAGAGTTAGCCAAGAAGCCAATTTTGATTTGCAAGCGCCCGTAATTACTCAAGATGAAGTTGGGGCTTTAACTAATTCCCTTAACCAGCTAATTCGACAGGTAAAGCACCTTTTAGAAGAACAACAAGCTGAGTCCCAAGTACGACTAATTCAAAGTGAAAAAATGTCTAGTTTGGGAAGAATGCTGGCTGGTATTGCCCACGAAATTAATAATCCTGTAAATTTCATTTCTGGCAACCTCGTACACGCAAAAAACTATACTGACGATTTATTAGCATTACTGCAAGTATATAAAGCCGAAGTTTCTCAGCCTTCCACTGCCGTGCAAACTCTCGCAGAAGAAATTGATTTGGAGTTTCTAGAAGTCGATTTGCCAAAACTCTTTAATTCAATGAAAATTGGCGCTGAACGCACGCGAGAAATTGTCCGAAGTTTGAAAGATTTCTCTCGTTTAGACGATGGAGAAGCACAGTTAGTCGACCTACACGCTTGTTTAGATAGTACATTATTGATTCTGAATAATCGCCTGAAAAATGGCATTAACCTTGTTCGCAGCTATGGAGAGATTCCCGCGATTCCAGGTTATACAGGTTTACTTTATCAAGTATTTATGAATCTTCTCAGCAACGCACTTGATGCTTTGGAGCAAAAATCAGCTGAAAATCCCGAATTTCTCCCTGAAATCACTATTATTACAGAATGCTGGGAGAATAATTCGGTGATAGTGCGAATTGCCGACAACGGCCCTGGTATTTCACCAGAAAATCAGAAAAAGATATTTGAAACATTTTTTACCACCAAACCACGAGGCATTGGTACTGGTTTAGGGCTAGCGATCGCATCTCAAATTGTGATAGAAAAACATCAAGGTAAGATTACCTGCCAATCTGAGTTAGATAAAGGTACAGAGTTTGCGTTGGCTCTCCCCACCGCAGGTATCGCTCTGCCAATTTCTCATCCTTGAGTTAGTAGCTTTTCAAAGTTAATTTTTTCATAATAATCAACAGCAAGTAGATGCTTGCGTGTTTAAATCTTTTAGTGGACTGACGAAAGTTTGCCTACACAAACACTTCAAGCCAGTTTTGGCAAGCTTTTTGAGAACAAAGGAGAAATAAATTTATGGGACTTTTCGATCAGATTCTTGGTGCAGTTGCTAATCCCAATCAACAGGGAAGCTTAGGGCAACTGGGAGGAATTATTAACACTGTACAACAATTAAGCCAAAGTACTGGTGCAGACCCTTCTACCATTCAATCAGTCTTGTCAATTGTGGGTGGTCAAGTGCGTTCTGCTTTACAAGACAAGCAAGCCACAGATGGTAATGAAGCCGCACAAAGTTTAGTGAATCAATATGCTGGGACTTCGCCTAACCCCCAAGCCGTCAATTCGCTGTTTTCTCCTCAGATACAACAACAGGTAGCTCAGGTTGCTGCCCAGCGCACTGGATTGGATGCTGGTATAGTTCAACAATTGCTACCTTTAGCAGTACCTTTAGTCCTGAATTTTTTGCAATCAGGTGCAAATGCTCAAAATCCCCAAGCAGGCGGGAATCCTGTACTGAATTCCTTCTTGGATGCTGACGGCGATGGTGATGTCGATATCGCTGATGCTATCCAAATGGCTAGTAGATATATGAGACAGTAAGTTGGCACAATAAAATCAAACTATGTAAATAAAAAGGAACTAGGCTAAAATCCTTATACCTATTGCCTATTTCCTTATCCCAAAGACAATTATTTACGCCCACTTACTTAATACTTTTCCTAATTCCAAACTCCCATTTGCTCAGACATCGGCAATTGGGCCTTGCTAGATATTTAGCTAAGGCATAGGCTGAGAAGATGAGAAATTTGTATGTGAATATAAATCAGACAGTCTATGTCTAAACTTTTTGACTGTATTACAGACGAACTGCAAGACTTTATTGCAGCTCAACACCTTTTCTTTGTTGGCTCTGCACCCTTGAGTCCTACGGGTCATGTTAATCTATCTCCTAAAGGTTTAGGATGCTTTCGTGTTCTCTCTACCAAGCAAGTAGGTTACGTAGACCTTACAGGCAGTGGTAACGAAACCTCAGCCCATTTGCAAGAAAATGGGCGGATAACCTTCATGTTTTGCGCCTTTGAAGAACCTGCGTGTATCCTGCGTCTTTACGGTCAAGGAACCACAATTTTACCGAGTTCTCCAGACTGGGACTCTCTGTATTCTCGGTTTTTACCAATGCCTGGAACTCGCCAAATTATCGTCGCTGATATTGAAAAAGTACAGACTTCTTGTGGTTTTGGCGTACCACTTTATGAATACAAGGGTCAGCGCCAGACTTTAGTAAACTGGGCTAGTAAAAAAGGTGAAGAGGGAGTTCGAGAATATCAACAGAAGAAAAATCTTGTCAGCATTGACGGTTTACCAACACCGCTAAGTAAATTATCCTAAATTTTACAAAAGTGGACTTTAGGGCATGAGTTATGGATTATTCTATTCGTCCATTGACACAGGAAGATGAGCCTTTTCTCTGGCTTATGCTTTATGAAGCAGCGCATCTAGAAAAAGAAGGTAATCTGACATTGCAGGATGCTATAAATAATCCTGATTTGGCAAAATATGTTAAAAATTGGGGATGTAAAGATGATAGCGGCTTTATCGCTCTTCTAGAAACTAGTAATCAGCCAGTAGGATCTGCATGGCTGCGTCTATTGACAGGTGAAAATAAAGGATATGGCTATGTTGACGATCAAACTCCTGAACTAGCTATTGCCATTCTTCCCCAATATAGAAATAAAGGTATAGGAACGCAGTTACTCACACATTTGTTAGCAGCAACCCAAACATCTTATTCATCAATATCACTTAGTATCAGAGCGACAAATCCAGCCTTGAGTTTATATAAAAGGTTTGGCTTTGAAGTCATTCTTGGTAGCGAAATAATCAACCGAGTTGGTAGCATCTCTTTTAAGATGAAAATTGATTTTTGAAATAGTTTTAAAATCCTCCCTTTATTTTGATTTTGCTTTTAGGGAACTCCAAAAAATAAATTATCCAATCTCTGCACTTCACTACGATTTTCCCTCCTCCTGCCCCTGCCCTGAAAGCGATGGAATATTTTTTTATTTGGAAGTCCCTTATGACCGAATGGCACTAAGATAAGCGCAAACCCTTGATTTGATTGGCTTTTGAGTGTGGGGAGTGTGGGGAGCCAGATTTCTTCCCACACCTCCCACACCTCCCACACCTCCCTCAAACAAAGGTTTCAGGTTTTCTTAGTGCCATTCCCTTATGACCCTTTTGGATTAGTGTCACCAGCAATTATTGCTTGAAATAAGTTTCCAAGTAAAGAGAAAAATGCTGAAACTAACACTACCAACATCAAACTAGCAAGGGCAGCAAAGGGAGAAATGATGAATAAGAGTAACAGTGCAAGCATCAAAATCGTTAGTAATGTCTTATTCATCTTTTTTCATCTTCAATAGTTGCTATTCTCAAGTTAACCAACTAATCTATGAACTTAACCACAGTCAATAGAAGGAATTAATCTTAGTCCTCTGGTAAGAATTTGCAAACTAATTGAACGCCAAAGTTTAATTTAGAAATCAAAAATCTAACCACTATAGTTTTGCAGTCATAGCAATTTTTGATTTTTTAGCACAGCAGTTACAAAAAATTCTCTTACACCTTCTCCTTTGCTGCTGGCACAATGCCCAACTTATTTAAACCTGCATCGATTTCTTTAAGTAGTTTAAAATCCTCCTCTGGTAAAGGATAGCTGCTACTGCTGAATAAACCCCCACTAACAGCAGGCTGCTTTTCCAAAAAAGTGAAAGCTTGACGAAACTGATACGCTTGGGCTTTTATCGGTGCATCAAAGTGGCAAGGAATAATCCACTCGAAATCCCAACTTGCAACTTTATCAGCCCAGTCAATAGTTTCCTTCGGTGCGCGGTTGAGAATCAACGTCTGTAAAATTGGTGCAACAAACAACCGCCCATTACCTCGTAGGGCATCAAACGATCGCAGCCAATCTGGATGCCATTGAAAGGGGTACAATCCAAAATAAGCTTTCCTTGAGCGTTCTGGGGCTTTCAAGGCATCTTGCAACACCTTATTCCATTGGGGAATATTTAGGGCGCTTGGTTGAAAGTACAAAGCAAACAGACAGATGCGCCCCCATCCCTTACGGCGATTTACTTGAATGTCTGCAACAATATCAGAAGCACGATCCTTAGCATGGAATAGTAGGGGATATGGATCTAATAAAACGATCGCAGGTGGATCATCTGGGATAGAGAGTACAGAATCTGTTACTAAAAGAGTATGCGATCGCTTATGAAAAAAAGCAACTTCTGCAAACCGACCAGGGCCAAGTTCGATGGGGCCTAGCATTGCATAATCAAACTCGTCAGCAAAGGGTGTTTTGCTACTATCCTCTGGGAGTACCTGAGTCCGTTTTGGGGGTAAACCAAGCCAGCTAAGGGGCAGATTTAGCGGGAAACTCCACTGATGGGGAGCCACAAACACCTGTGCAGTCGGAAAGTATCTGGCGAAGGGGCCGACAAAGACTTTGTGTTCTATACCGGAGATAGTCGGCAGAATAATGTACTTAACATTACCGTGTTCCGCCACCAACTCATTCACAAGCCGGATGCACTCTGGGGTTGGTGCAACAGGTGCATAGATAAGAAGACCTCCAGCTTCGAGTTTAACTACAGTCATGCGAATCGGCACAACAACGTAGAAAATGCCCTGAATCTGGTCAAAACTCCAGATTGTGTCCTTAATAACTTCATTGCGGATTGTCTGCCGCCTGCCATAAGGGTAGAGTGGCAAAACAGGCCATAGTTTCCATGAAAAGTCTTTTGGATTTATCTGTTGTGCATTGACTATGCGTTCATCATCAGCCACTCTGCAACCCCTCCAAATTCCCTGCTCAAATTTTTTTATTTACTATGCCCAAAGTTGGAGTTTAGCAAATTATTGAGATCATCAGATCAATTCTTAATTGTAATTCGTAATATTTTCTGCGTAGTTCCTTCTCGATAAAATTATGAGTAAATATAGAATTTTAAAACCCGATCAAAGTTACACTTTTAGTCAATACTTTTTGTTACCTAATCCAACAATAGATGTAGTAGCTGAGTTTGAGTACAGTTACCAACGCACAGAGCTAAAATTACCAAGATACTTTGCTGAAGTTAGCTATTTAGAATTTTTACAAAATTACTTACAGCGCAATATCAAGCTTTTTAACCCAATGGCTGAGATATCAATCAGAGAATTTATGATTGCTCCTATCCTGGCTGAAATCTGCGACCAGACAAAAGCTCAACTATATAGTGAATATCCAATTAATGTGGATGAAAAGCTCAAAGGGACTTTAGATTATTATTTACATAAATCTAACTCTTTATTGGTGATTGAAGCAAAACAATCAGATATTAGAAGAGGGTTTACACAACTCGCTGTAGAATTAATCGCTTTGGATCAGACTTTAGACGATCAATCATCAATTTTATTTGGTGCAGTGACTAATGGAGATGACTGGAAATTTGGTACACTCAATAGACAACAAAAGCTAATTATAGAAGATATTAAACTTTATCGTGTTCCTGAAGGTTTAGAAGATTTGGTACGAGTACTATTAGGCATCCTTTCATCTGAGGCTTGACTGAAGTTGGAAAAGAATTCCCAGTCTTCAACTGAGAACGAGACAATCTCTAAAAGCTGCATATTTGAGGCAGTGGTGGCTTACACGCTATCTACACCTTAGCAGATGGTAAGCTATTTCACGATCCAGAGTATGGTGATTCACTACTTAACAATGTAGAGTAAGGGAAAAGTTATCTTATAAAAAAATAATTTTGCCTATGTCATTGCAAATCAAAATCAACTACCCAGAGACACTTCCAGATGCTTTACAACAGACACGGGAACAATTTGAAGAAGAGGCTAAATGGGCGATGGCAGTAAAACTATTTGAAATGAAACGCCTATCTTCTGGTATGGCAGCTGCACTAGTAAATACAGATCGAGTTTCTTTTTTGCTTAATTTGCATCATTATGGAGTAGCTATGATTGATTTAACAGAAGATGAACTTCTTACTGATCTAGAGAATGCCTAACACTGAGATAATCGTCATTAATACTGCTCCTCTAATTAGTCTAGTAGCGGCTCTTGGTGATTTAGATGTATTGCAGCTATATACTCAAGTACTAGTTCCTTTTGAAGTTTGTCAGGAATTACTTGCTGGAGGTGCAAGCGGGTTTGCAGTCACAGAATTTGAGGCAGCAACCTGGCTACAAAAGTGGCAAACTCCACTTAATATTTCACCTCTTTTGCTCAACTCATTGGATTTAGGTGAAGCATCTGTAATTCAATTAGCTTTAAATGAAAGTATTAAAACTGTGTGCATTGATGAGACTGTTGGCAGACGGATTGCTAGATTGAGTGGTCTGACGCTCACAGGTTCTATTGGCATTTTGTTGCGTGCCAAAAAGGAAGGATATCCTATGTTAATGCGGCAAGCTATTGAGCGTATGTTAAACAGAGGAATTCGACTCAGTGAAACAGTCATTGCTGTTGCGCTTCAGCAAGCAGGCGAAACAGACTAATTCTATTTCCTTTCGGTGATTCTAAGCAATAATGCTGACTACTATAGCGGTTCTTTTTTCGACGTAATACCCAGTTGGGAATATTCCTATACCCCTACAAATTTTACACTAGTTCGCGCAACTGCCCACGCTACTAAAAACAAAATAGCGATGAGTCATTACATTTTAAAAGCTACTAAGGAAACCGTGCATTTGGGTGGTTTCTCCCATCTATTAGAACCAGCACTCACTATTGATTCTGGTGATACGGTTGATGTGGAAACTTATACTGGTTACTACGTTTACGACAAAGCACCACCTGAATTTGTCACACCAGAATTTCTCGACATCTGCCAAAATCTTTTACCAGAACGCAAAATTGCTGGGGGGCCGCATTTACTCACAGGGCCGATTTATGTACGCGATGCCGAACCAGGGGATGTTTTAGAAGTACAATTAGATGCGATCGCACCTAGTGTACCCGTTGGCTTCAATGCCATTCGTCCAGGGTGGGGAGCTTTACCACATCAGTTTCCTCAATCTGCGTTGAGATTCATTCCTCTAGATTTAGTCAACAATATCGCGGAATTTCCGGCGGGTACTGGCATAAAAATTCCCCTCAAACCGTTTTTTGGAATTCTTGGTGTCGCTACCCCAGAAACCTCTCGAACTTCTGTCCCACCAGGTTCTTACGGTGGTAATATCGACAACCGGGAATTACAAGCTGGTTCTCGTTTATTTTTGCCGATTTTCGTACCAGGTGCATTATTTTCTATTGGTGATGGGCATTCTGCACAGGGAGATGGCGAAGTAAATGTCACCGCCATTGAAACTTCCATGAACGGTAGAATTACCCTCAAACTTCGTAAGGATTTACAACTAACAACACCAATTGCCGAAACTCCAACTCATATCATTACAATGGGGTTTGCTCAAACATTAGATGAAGCTTTAGAGTTGGCTTTAAAAAACATGATTGATTTTCTAGAACGCTTCCTAAATTTGTCGCCAGAAGATGCTTATATCTTGTGTAGTTTAGCTGTTAATTTTCACATTACTCAAGTTGTGAATAGTCCTCAAAAAGGTGTGCATGGAATGTTGCCAAAATCAATTTTGTCCAAAAATATTAATTTATAATTTGTGATAATTTAAATGCTCAGATTCCCAATTGATTTAAGAAGTTGGGAATATTGTGTTTAATCAAGCTTGAGTAATATCTTGGTTAAGCCATCGCCTAACCGCTCAATAGATTCTTGCTGTTTCGGATCTTTTAACGTGCCATCAGGATTAAAAGCTTCGTAAGCTTTGGGTAAGGCTATTTGGTCGGGAAGTACCAAAACTTTGATGTTTCCCAAAATAGAGCGCAAGTGAACCAAACCCCGTAAACCACCAAGAGCGCCTGGGGAAGCGCTCATAATCGTAGCAACCTTGCCTGCAAAAGCAGCTAAGGGTGCTTCATTGGGAGATGGACGGGATGCCCAATCAATGGCGTTCTTCAAAACTGCTGTGAGTGAACTGTTATATTCCGGCGAAGCAATCAGCAATCCTTGATGAGAAATCAGCAAGTCCTTTAAAGTGCGGGCGTTAGCTGGTAGTCCTTCTTGAGCTTCCAAGTCTTCATCATACAGAGGCAAAGGCAAATCGCGGAGGTCTAGATAAGTTACTTCTGCGCCTGCGGACTGAGCGCCAGCCGCCGCAATTTTTACCAATTTTTTGTTGTAAGAATCAATCCGGGTGCTGCCGGCAAAGGCAAGGATTTTAGGTGTGGATGTCATAGTTTTAGGTTGAATGGGAAGGACTAGACACTTCAGCTGCATTATCCTGTTTTCAGGCGATCGCTATTTGCTACCTTTAGATTTTCTTTACAAACCACTCAACTGATGACCGCACTGAACGAATCTAGAAACAATACGGTAGTATCTGAATAACCTAAGTTTTGTTGGGCAAAGGCGGATTTATGTTCCAAGAGATTGCTGCTCAAATTACTTTTACTGACTCATTTCCATATTTGAACCAATGTCACATTTACTAGAAGCTTGGACATTAGCCAAACCTTTATGTGCTTGACATTATGCAGTTTCATATCAGCATATTGTCACTTGTTTAGAACCAAGGGCAAAACAAGAGTTGAGTAATGCTTTGCCCCATTTTCTGTGAGAGCTTTTAAAATGCACAATTGAACTGGTTGAAAAATAATGAGTATCGGCTTAAACTTGGCTTAACTCACCAGAGTAAAGTTCATCAGACAATTCTTTTAATTTTGGTTCAAATACTGTCAAATGTTGCTCCAAAATTGCCAAATTGCGAATATTAGACTTATAGAAAGCATCAAATAAATCACCGACTAAAGGCACAGTACCAACGACTGTTTCCAAACCAACATTAAAAATCATTTTGGCTAAATCTTGACGTGGAATGCCAAAACGGGTAGCTAAAAATATGATGTAAGCTGAAAACGCTGTACTGATTAAATCACCAGCACCTGGAACCAAACCGATAATTGGATCTATTCCAATACGAAAACCTGTTAGAGGGATGCGTATAGATGTATCCATCAGACGGCTGAGTTTGCGGATGCGATTGAGAGTAGCGAGGCGTTTAGCAGCGTCCATAATTTCTGATATTTACACTACTCTTAATTTGCACAATTTCTAATTATTTGTCCTGTACCGTCAGAAAGAAATGTTAAACCTTCGCCCTGTTTTGGAAAATTTTCAAGAATACCAAAAAAGCGGCAAATTCCTGATGTTCTAAAGCATTTTTTCTAAGAACTGCTTGGCGCGATCGCACTGAGGATTTTGGAAAAACTCGCCAGGAGTAGTATCTTCTGCTAGAATTCCCTGATCGAGGAACATAATTCGATTGGCAACAACTCTTGCAAACCCCATTTCATGGGTAACGATCGCCATTGTCATTCCAGATAGCGCTAAAGCTTTCATCACTTCCAGCACATCTTTGACCATTTCGGGATCTAGTGCAGAGGTGGGTTCATCAAACAAAATCATCTCTGGTTCCATTGCTAATGCCCGAGCGATCGCTACTCGCTGTTTTTGTCCACCCGATAGTTTGGATGGGTACACAGACACTTTTGATTCTAAACCTACCTTAGCAAGCAATTCTAAGCCATGTTCTTCTGCTTTTTGCTTGTTTATTCCTTTCACCTTGATGAGTGCGTATGTGACATTTTCCAGCACATTCATGTGGGGAAACAAATTAAAATGTTGAAATACCATCATCAAATGCTGCCGTACTTTAGCGATATTTGTCTTGGGATTAGTAATTTCTTGGTCGTGAAAATAGATTCTTCCTCTGGTGGGTTGTTCTAGCAAGTTCATACATCGCAAAAAGGTAGACTTACCTGAACCAGAAGGGCCTAATATAGCAACCACTTCCCCTTGGTAAAACTCAGTGGAAATATCTTTGAGTACGTCGAGTTTGCCAAAGGATTTAGATAAGAATTCTGTGCGAATTACTACATTATTCACTTTCCCGTAACCTCTTTTCTAAAGCGGATGCAGCCAAAGTCATACCCATTACCAAAACATAGTAGATTAACCCTGCAAATAACAGTGGTTCAAAATAAATATACTTATTTGCACCAACGATTTGGGCGCTGCGTAATATTTCCACCACTCCAATGGTTGACACCAGTGCTGAATCTTTGAGCAATCCAATAGTTTCATTTACCAATGCAGGGAGGATATTCTTCAATGCTTGGGGCAAAATCACATCCCACATCATCAACCAATAGGGAACACCCATAGACATCGCCGCTTCACTTTGTCCTTTATCCACCGCTTGAATCCCACCTCTGATAGTTTCCGACATATAAGCGCCAGAATTTAGGGTAAAAGTTAGTACCCCAGCCTGCAATGCAGAAATGTCATAGCCTGTAAGCTGGGGTGTTGCGTAGTAAACTAATGCCAACTGTAATAACAAAGGTGTGCCTCGAAAAACAGAGGTGTAGGCATTAGCAACCCAGGTAAGCGGCTTGATGCCAAGAATTTTTAATAGAGATAGGATTGTTCCCCAAATTAACCCCAAGGTTACAGATAATAGGGTGAACAACAAAGTTAAAGGAATTCCCCGCAGAATAAAAGGAATGTCGGGAAGAATTCTGGTGAAGTCGAGATTTAATCCGCCTTTGGTAGGAGTTGAAGATGCAGAATTGGCGGCGGTGTTCTCTGAAAACCATTTGGCGACAAGTTTATTCAATGTGCCATTGTCCTTCATTTGTTGAAGGACTTTGTTAAAGGGTTCTACAAAAGAAGAACCTTTAGGAAAAGCGATCGCCGATCCACTTGCTTCCTCTGACGGAATAGTATTAAATTCTAAATCTGGGTTAGCTTGGGCAAATCCTTTAGCGACGGTATCTTCAACAATTGCAGCATCAATTCGCCCAGATTTGATTTCCTGAACTACTTCCGGCACTTTGTTGAGTTGCTTTAGCTGAATACCTGCAACTTTTTTAGCAATTTTCTGAGCATTTTGTTCTTGGATCGTTCCTAGTTGTACCCCAAGCTTTTTTCCTAGTAAATCTTGGGGCTGCTTCAGGTTGCTACCTTTAGGAGCGACAATGGTATCTTTGGCTTCGTAATAAATAATTG
Organism: Nostoc sp.; assembly: GCF_036917775.1. Taxonomy (GTDB): domain Bacteria; phylum Cyanobacteriota; class Cyanobacteriia; order Cyanobacteriales; family Nostocaceae; genus Nostoc. Next base: position 47,324 of record NZ_JBALEQ010000075.1, on the reverse strand, counting down.
AAAAATCAATATTTTTTTGACGTTCTGGAGTCGGAGTCATCCCAGCCATGACAAAATCAGCGCGATTTGCTTGGAGTGCAGGAATTAATCCATTAAAATCCGATTCCATTATTTGAAGCTTAAACCCTAGTTTTTCAGCAAGAGTTTTGGCTATATCTATATCAAAGCCAACGATTTGGCGATCGCCTCCTTTAGTATCATAAAATTCATAAGGAGGATAATCTGGAGAAGTAATCATCGTCAGTGTGTCTTTCCCTAAAGATGAAGCTGCTTTTAGAGAATTACTATGTCCAATGATTATGCTGATTACTGCTACAACTAGTATGGTTGATAGCCATATTTTCTTTTTCTTCATGAATTTGATAATTATATAATTTAAATCCTGCAACTTAAATGCGTAAATTCGTGGGGAATTGAGGGTGAAATTTAAACGCAAAGGGGCGCAGAGGGAAGCGCAGAGATACGCGAAGGATTTTCTATGAATTACTGGAATGTTGGAATTAGGGACTGTCAAATTCTTATTTTGGTCGTTTCGAGTAGCTTAACGCTGGCATAAATAGCATCAATATAAGGTGTGGAAATTTGAGTAAGTTTTCCCAATTCTGCCACTGCGCCAACAATAGCATCTATCTCCGTAGCGCGTCCGGCTTCAATATCTTGTAGCATTGAGGTTTTGTGGGCACCCACATTTTCTGCGCCATTAATTCGCTGTTCTAAAGTGATGCCAAACTTTATACCTAAATTTTCTGCGATCGCTTGAGTTTCACTCATCATTTGCCGCGCTAGTTCACGGGTGAGGGGATAGCGGCAAATATCCTCCAAAGTGGCACCAGTTAAAGCACTGATGGGATTAAACGCCACATTCCCCCACAACTTAATCCAAATTTCTGTGCGAATCTGATTGCGGATTGGTGCTTTGAATCCTGCCTGTTTTAAAGCCTGTGCCAATAACTGGATGCGATCGCTTTTACTACCGTCGATTTCACCGAGAGTAAAGCGATCGCCTTCAATATGTTTAATTACACCCGGTTCAATTATCTCTGTTGCTGGGTAGACCACACAACCAATAGCGCGTTCAGCACCAATACTAGCTTCAATAATCCCATCTGGATCGACAGATTGAATCCGCGTACCTTCATACTCACCGCCATGTTGACGAAAGTACCACCAAGGAACGCCATTTTGGGCTGTCACTACCATTGTGTGAGGATTGTAGAGTGCAGGGAGAAGAGGTGCGATCGCAGGCACACTGTGAGCCTTGACAGTGAGAATTACTACATCCTGTGGCCCCGCTTCCTGAATATCGCTAGTTGCCAAAGCCGGAGTAGCAATTTGGCTAGAACCGTCTGCCATGAGCAACTTCAGCCCATTTTTTTGAATCGCCTCTAAATGGGAACCACGTGCTATTAGCGTCACTGCTTCACCTGCAAGTGCCAGTTTCGCCCCTAAATATCCGCCGATTGCACCTGCGCCAACAATACAGATTTTCATTTTGTTTAGGGATAGTTAGCAAATAATTAACTACTTATTTACCCTCAAACAGGTAGGCTTTGCATTGCTTTCAGTAAATCTTGATGAACAGATTTTGAGGCAGCTATTATCAATCCGGGCAGACTATAGTTTTGACAAGTATGCAATGGCGGTAAAGTCGAACCGTCCAGAGTCGTTACAATCCAACCAGCCTCTCTCGCAATAAAAGCAAGTGCAGCAACATCAATAAACTTACCCGCTTTGATCACTGCTCCACTCAAGTCACCACTGAGAATACCATTAAGATTAGGAATTTGAATATCACTAGAGTAATCATTCGCTATATCAATTACTTCATATCGATCTTTTAGTAAATGTGCGATCGAATTAATTGCCCATCCCAACAAAATAGCAGGTTTGGCAGATGTTATATGTAATGGGGCACAGGCTTCTAGGCTCATGTCCAGAGTCCCTTTAAAAGCACCTTCACCTCGAAGGGCATAAAAATAAATGTTTTGGGCAGGAGAAATGGCAATTACGGCTTCAAAGTCATCTGAATTTAGAATACTGAGAATAATTTGGTAATTAGAATGTCCATCCATGTAAAACTTTGTACCATCAATTGGGTCGAGTGTGACTAAGTAATCACCTTCTGAACCGAGTTCGGTAGCACGAAAATACTTGGTGTTGTTAGAACTTGCATACTCTTCTCCATAAAAGCGAATATCTGGAAAAGTCCCCAGTAATACTACTTCTACTAGATTTTGAATAGCCACATCCGCATCAGTAAGTGCAGCACTAAAAAAGTTGTTTCCTTCTCCTTTGGCGGGAAGTGCAGCAATTTTTGGTTGAAGAAAATGGGCATAAGCTGCTGCTACTTTCAGATGGGGGAGTAAAGTCTCCAAAATTAGTCGAGTAGTTGGTGTTGTGGACATTGCAGCAAACTCCTTTCAGAAATAATCTACCGTTGGCAGAGCGATAGAATTCTATATCTAGACAAAATTACGGTATCATTGTGGTGCAATGATACCATAATCTTTACCAATCTACCGGACGTTCAAGGAACTACGGCACTGGTTGCAGAAACTGCTAGTTAATGCCTATAAATGTAAAAGCTGTTGCTGCTTCAGCAGGATTTGTAGAATTGGGGTGGCTGTTTTTTATCTAACTTCTGAAAATAACTCCAAAAGCTTCCGCTAACTTCTACTGAATTAGAAAAAGATGCGACTGATGATGTTCTAAATGCAACATTAACCAGTTTCTAATTATCTGAAATGGGTACAAGAATTATTAAATGCTATTGGCAAAGTCGTATTTACCCCCACGTTCAAGAGCGCGTTTGTAAGCAGGCCGCGCATGGATGCGCTCGATAAATTGCTTAATTTTTGGTCGGCTAGAGATGAGTTCGGCTTCCATAGCGACTATTTCCAAAGGAAAGCTCATTTGGATATCGGCGGCGGTGAATTCTTCGCTTACAAACCATGTACTCTTACCAAGTTCACCTTCTATATAGTCAAAGTGAAGCTTAATCTGGGGTGCGATAAATCCTTCGTTTACGCTGTCTCCTATACCAAAACGGTTAAAGACGAGATTCATTACCAGAGGTGGCATTGCAGAGCCTTCGGCATAATGCAGCCAATAAGTGTAGCGCAGACGCTCTGGCGTACCAGATGGCGGGATTAGCTGACCATTTCCGTAGCGGTCGACGATGTATTCAATGATAGCGCCCGACTCAGCAACAGTATTTTCTGCATCTGTGATTACTGGTGACTTGCCGAGGGGATGGACTTCACGCAGGGATGCTGGTGCCAGCATCGTCTTCTGGTCGCGTTCGTAGAACTTAATTTCATAATCGATCCCTAATTCTTCAAGCAGCCATAGCACGCGCTGCGATCGCGAGTTGTTAAGATGATGGACAACGATCATAATAGCTACTTTTTTACAATGGAGTTATTACCGACTTTTCCTCATCTGAAACTATCATCAGCTGACTCGTTCTTCATCTATCTAATGGTTTGTTTTGGGTAGAGCTAAATCAAGCACCGATTTCTGGATTCGGAATTCTTCTTGAATTTCCTCCTACTGTGATTCAACAATTCGTGGGAAAAAATAACCACTACCTCTTGCTGTGATAATCAACTCTGGTAAGTTGGGGTCATCTTCTACCTTTGTCCGCAATCGGGAGATATGCACATCTACTACACGGGTGTCTAAATGAAGTCCTGGTACGCAACCCCACAATAGCTGCAACATTTCTAATCGGGAAAAAACTTTTCCAGAATTGTTGACCAACAACTCTAATAAGCTAAATTCCACACCTGTCAAGCGAATGCGTTGCTCATTTTTATAAACTTGCCGCTTATTTGTATCAATTTTGAGATTGCCCACATGGATGATCGTGGAATTAGGAGTGGTATTGATACTAGTTTTATGGAAGCATCGCCTTAGTATGCAGGCAATCCGAGCTTCTAGCTCCTTGGGGGAGAAAGGCTTTGTCATGTAGTCATCAGCACCTAACTCTAGCCCAGTAATCCTATCAGCTACGTTTCCCAAGGCTGTAAGCATAATAATTGGTACATCCGACTCTTTCCGTAATTCTTGGCATACACCGTAGCCATCGAGCTTTGGCATCATCACATCCAAAACTATTAAGTCTGGAGTGGATACACGAAAAGTTGACAAAGCTTCTTCACCATCGCTAGCTGTGACGACATCATAGCCAATCATGGAAAGACGCGTCTCTAAAATCCGACGTATGCTCGCTTCGTCGTCTACTACCAGGATTTTTCCTTTATGACCTGACAAGTTTCTCAATGCTCCTTTACAGCGAGAACTCTTAACCCTCTATTATCAGGCTTGATTGAGTCTAAAACACAAAACGGCCTTGGACTTACTCTAAAGCAGTAGTGTAAATTGCTCAAAGCATCTGTGCAAAATTATGCTAAAGCATCTGTACCAAAATAGATATTTGCACTCAATTAAGAAATTCCTCAGCAGGGGACTCGTATTTTCCATAGATTTAGTGTATCTTGTTTATTCCGTGCAATTATTGACACTCATTTTACAACTCTGTTGTCATCCGACTTTTCAGCCAATGGCTTTGATATTCAGTGAATGAAAACTTTTAATTAATAGATATGAAGATCATCAAAAAATCTGACACGCTGACCCTGAAGAAAATGATGGAAATCCAAGACGCTGAAGACCAAAATCTTCAAGCTGATACCGTCAATTTTTCACCCCCTGTGGTTGATGAGCAACCAGTAGCAATTCCAGAGCCGAGAGAACCCGACTACATTCCATTGCGCGATAATCCCATAGTCCAATCTGTTGGCAATTCCGGCTGGCAAATTTCTGATATTTGGCGGGATATCCGTGTAGATGATTTTTGTAATTTTGGATAACTGTCAACTGTGCTTGTTGAAACTGCTATCAAGCTTTTCACATATCGGTAATTTGTCAACCTCAAGACTTTAAGATAATTCCGAATTTATCTTTGATTTTGACTTGGATGGATTTGGATCTATGGGTGGTTGATTGTTTTACAATCCTTTAACCATCTTTTTAGTAAGGCTAACTGTATTTCTGGTGTAATCGCGCGGCTCAAAGCTAGCAATTATTTACGATATCCATTCAATACTGTTTTGAGACAGCTTATGGCTTGGGAATCTTGCCCGTTAAAAGACGGGCGAGATACCTATGCTATTCCAAATAAAGGAGTGCATACGTCTCCCGAATTTCAACACTAAGCATTACAACTTCCTTCTAACCGCTTATGTATGTGTAATCGATGAATGCTTTTGTGGGGGATGTAACCATATAAATTACACGAGTCAATATTATTCCTCATAGTCTTGAAGTGAAGCAAGGCTTATGCAAAACTTGAGATCCTTCGCTTCTAGCCTACTTTTAAGGAATTGATCAATGGCGCGTCTAGCCCTGCTGAGTGTATCTAACAAAACTGGTATAATTGACCTAGCCCGTAGCTTGGTTGAAGAATTTGACTTTGATTTAATCAGCAGTGGGGGAACAGCCCAAGCACTCAAAGATGCGGGACTCCCTGTCACCAAAGTTGCAGATTATACAGGTTCTCCAGAAATTTTAGGTGGCCGAGTCAAAACCCTACATCCCCGAATTCATGGTGGGATTTTAGCCCGACGAGATGTTCCCCAAGATATTACAGATTTAGAAAATAACCAAATTCGCCCGATTGATTTGGTGGTGGTGAATTTATATCCTTTTGAGGAAACGATCGCTAAACCAGGGGTGACATTATTAGAAGCTGTTGAACAAATTGATATCGGTGGCCCTGCTATGCTACGGGCATCATCGAAAAACTTCGCTCATCTGGCTGTATTATGCGATCCGGCACAGTATGACGAGTATTTAGAGGAATTGCGCCAAAATAACGGCGTAGCATCCCTAGAGTTTCGGCAAAAGGCAGCATTAAAAGGATTTTCGCATACTGCTAGCTACGATCAAGCGATCGCATCTTACCTCGCAGAAGCAGAGCAATACACCCTTAGCGGTACACAATTACAATCTCTGCGTTACGGTGAGAATCCCCATCAACCCGCCACCTGGTATCAAACTGGGACTACTCCAACGGGATGGACAGCCGCGACAAAACTCCAAGGCAAAGAACTTAGTTACAATAACTTAGTTGATTTAGAAGCCGCACGCCGAATTATTGCTGAATTCACTGATACCCCAGCCGCAACGATTATCAAACATACAAATCCTTGTGGTACAGCGCTGGGAAGTAGTATTTTCGAAGCGTATCAAAAAGCTTTTAATGCTGATTCGACTTCTGCCTTTGGTGGGATTGTCGCACTTAACCGTCCCATTGATGCGGCTACAGCTAGCGAGTTAACTAAAACATTTTTAGAATGTGTGGTTGCACCAAGTTGTGATGCGGAAGCTCAAGAAATCCTGGCTAAGAAATCTAACGTGCGGGTTTTGACTCTAGATGATTTGAGCAGTGGCCCTAAGGATACAGTGAAAGCGATCGCAGGTGGTTTCCTTGTCCAAGCTAGCGATGATGTAATTGCTGATACTAGCCAATGGCAAGTTGTGACTGAACGCCAACTCACCGACAGCGAATTAGCCGAATTACTATTTGCTTGGAAAGTTTGCAAACACGTTAAATCTAATGCCATTGTTGTTACGAGCGATCGCACTACAATAGGAGTAGGTGGTGGTCAAATGAACCGCGTCGGCTCAGTCAAAATTGCTCTAGAACAAGCTGGAGAAAAAGCCAAAGGTGCAATACTGGCCAGCGATGGATTCTTCCCCTTCGATGATTCCGTAAGAACAGCCGCAGCCGCAGGAATTACAGCCATTGTCCAACCAGGGGGAAGTCTGCGCGATAAAGATTCTATCATTGCTGCTAACGAACTGGGTTTGCTGATGGTTTTAACTGGTGTACGTCACTTTTTACACTAAATCATTGCTTATTGAGTGTGCGGTTTACAAAGTGTCACACTATATACTTTCTTTATGATTGAAGCAATGATATTATTTAATCGTGTGTGAGGAGCAAGTTAAAAGTAAAAAGCGTTTGGGGTGGAAACACGGCAACACTCCCAAGCGCTTTTTAATTTGTCAGAAATTGGATTGCTTGTGCAGTTTTGAAAATGTCACTCAATATACTTGCCATTAAATAGAAGTAGTGATATTGTTTATTTGTGTGTGAGGAGCAAGTTGAGAATAAAAAATGCCTGGGGTGGAAACACGGCAACACTCCCGGGCATTTTTTAATTTGCATATAAAAATTGGATTGTTGGTACAGTTTTAAAAGTGTCACTGACTTTAATCGCCTTTTCATTGAACCAGTGATAGTATTTAGCTGTGTGAGGAGCAAGTTAAAAATAAAGAGCGCCTGGGGTGGAAACACGGCAACACTCCCAGGCGTTTTTTAATTGGTATGTAAAAACGATTACTTGCAGATCTTCTGGAATTATTGAGATAATCAGCTACACTCTAAAATCCAGTAAACCTCACACCCAATCAGAAATTCAGGTGCAAATCAATCGGCTGACTCAACAAATTCAATTCATCATCGAAATTGATCGATTGAAGCAAGTAATGCGGCAAACCCTACTCATGGATGGGTCACGCCGAGAAAATAGTGCAGAACACTCTTGGCATTTAGCTGTAATGGCGATCGCCTTAGTAGATTATGCTCCAGAGAGTGTTGATATATTCCATGCCATCAAAATGCTGCTAATCCACGATTTGGTAGAAATTGATGCAGGTGACACCTTTTGTTACGATGTGCAGGGTAACGACAGCAAAGCAGTAAGAGAAGCACAAGCCGCATTGCGTTTATTCGGACTTTTGCCAGCAGACCAAGATAGTGAGTTGCGTTTACTCTGGGATGAGTTTGAAGCAGGAGAAACACCCACCGCCAAATTTGCCGCAGCCTTAGACCGTATACAGCCTTTGCTGCATAATCAGCAAACTCAGGGCGGAACTTGGCGTATTCATGGCATTAGCCGCAATCAGGTGATGAAACGGGTAGCACCAGTAGAAACAGGTGCGCCGGAACTGTGGCCCTTTGTTCTGCAATTGATTGATGATTGTGTGACAGCAGGATATCTTAAAGATGATGCTGCCCTAATTACTCAAGATTTTCGCGCTGAAAATTATTAGATTTTTTCTAAGCCTAAATATATAAACGTATTTATGTTGGGTTACGCTATCGCTGCACCCAACCTACAAAACTTGTACTTACGACCATGAATGATAAGTTTATCTCATCCAAAATATTTGTCCCTATTTGGTTGTTTTAGGGGTACATTGGATTGAAGTGAGAGAAAAAACAAATACTTAAAAAGTGGGTGACGAGGGATTTGAACCCGCAACCAATAGATTAAGAGTCTACTGCTCTACCGTTGAGCTAGTCACCCACACGAATAACCATGATAGCACAACTTCTGAGAATTTAGCTAGTGATACGCCCAAAAAACGAATTAAAGGGGGAATTTGATGGTGAAGGTGGTTTGACCGGCTCCACTCTCTACATAAATTGAGCCGCCTAAATGTCTGACCATTTTCTGTACTAATGCTAATTCCAGTCCAGTGCCGCTGTGTTTCCAAGGATCGTGTTTGGAAAGGTGATAAAAAGGCTCAAAAATCCGTGACAGTTCATTGCTGGTAAGCTCTAGTCCAGAATTGCTAATATTAAGCTCTACTGCATCCCCTCTTAAGTGGGTAGAGACTGTAACTGATTCACCTGCGGGGGTATATTTGCAGACATGGTTGAGTAGTTCGGTGATAATCCTCTCCATATCTGTGATATCTGTCTCTAAAGGCGGGAGTGCGCTATCGAGACTCAGTTTTAACTGTTGTCGCTGACAGTTGGTGAGGTCTCGAAAAGACTCGACAATGGGCTGAAGCCAGCTTTGTAAGTCAATGGCAATCAATGTTGGGGGTTCGGGTTCTGCTTCAAGATATGTGAGTTTGAGTAGATCGTTAATTAACTTGCTTTCTCGCGCGCACTCGTTATGCAGAATTTGCAAGAGTTGTGGAACTATTTCTATCTCTAATATTTCTGCTGGTGTTAAGACACTTTCGAGGGTTTGGACTGCAAGGCTGATGCTAGTGATTGGGGTTCGCAGTTCTTGAGAGAGATTTCGGAGAAATTGATTTTTGAGCCGATCGCAATTTTCTAATTCTTTTACCTGTGTCTGGGTTTGTTGGTAAAGTTGAGCTTGGCGAATTGCGATCGCACATTCATTGGCAATCTGCTGCACTAACTCAATTTCAAATTCATCAAATGCCTCTTGTGATGGTCTTGTTAACCAAAGATTTCCCAAAATCCCTTGAGTATCAAAAATTGGACAAGCCATCTGGGACATAACCAACAACTTTGGTTGCCATCCAGGGGCAACTTCCAAAAATTGCAAAGGTTGTTTTTGCAACAAGGGTTGATAAACTTCCAGACGGTCTGTAATCTGTCTAGTCAGTTCTTGACACTGCGGTAGGTTATTGATGCTGTACTCGTAGGCAATAGTTACCAGGGTTTGACAGGGGCTATAGAGTTCAATTTGGCAACGTTCAAGGTTCAGTAACTCTGTTAATTCCTGAGTGACAGTCTGCAACACCTGAGCTTCATCCAGACGATCGCGGATTTGTTCTGTCATCCGTCGCACCAAGGCTTCAAAGTTTCGTACCTGTTGCAACTGATTTTTGTGCTTCTGTTTTTGCAACTCTATTTCGGCTTTGAGATCCTTCAGCTGCTGACGAAGTTCTGCTTGTTGCACAGCAATGCCGATTTGAGTTGCCAGTTGTTTGAGTAAGCTAGTTTCTGCTTGCTGCCATTGACGCGATTCTTGGCAATGATGGGCAATCAATAGCCCCCACATATCTTGCTCTTGGAAAATCGGCACGACTACATTGGCTCTAATCTGCAAAGATGCCAGGAAATCTATATGGTAAGGATGCAAGCCTGCTGCATAAATATCCTCAACAACTTGAATGCAACCTTGCCCGTAGTGTTCTGGATTGCTATTAAAGCAGGGATCGATGATGTTTTTTCCCAAGAGTGAATCGCTTGCAGCAACGCTTGCAGCAACAATTACCCCACTGCCATCAGGCTGGAAGCGATAAACTAGAACGCGATCGCAATTCAAAAATTGCCGCAGTTCAATTGTTGTCTGATGCAGAATTGTCTCTAATTCTACAGATTGGTGAATTCGTCCGGCGATCGCTTCTAGCAATTGCTCCCGTTCAACCTGGAGTCCGACTGTTTCTTGGGCTTGCTTCACAGGGGTGATATTGCTACTAGTGCCAATCAGCCGATAAATTCGGGAGTTAGCATCCCTTAGTGGCGTGAGAGTCGTACTCCACCAAGTAGTAACCCCCTGGAATTGCAAACATTGTTCGTAAGAAATAGTTTTACCAAATAGCACACAATCAGCATAGTGCTGACGCACCCTCGCAGCATCGACGGGAGAGAGAATATCCTCTGGTTTTTTGCCTCGGAGATCATCTGAGCGAATGCCTATCCACCGCTCATGAGTGGGATTAAGTGCCACATACTGAAAATCTCCATCCTCTAAAACATCCACTACAAATATTGATGCCTGCACAGAATCGTACATGCTCAGTAGAAATTGTTCACTACTATTTTTCTCCTCTACTTCCGTGCCAAAGATAATTTGAGGGGGCGATAATTTTGTCAACTCCATAGTTGATTCTGCTGGATTTTTATTCATGCGAGAGTCCCTTTCTGGTATTACTGACTCTTCTAGGCGCTCTCTTATCGTTATGCTTGTAGTAGATGCACTTTAGCGCCTATAGCAAAGTATTGTCAGCTGTTGCTCATCGAAATTTAAATCTTTCTCTACTTCTGATCAGAAATCTAGGAAAGCTAATAGAAGTCAGCTTAACAAATCCTGCTTTTTGAAGGCGAAAATACATTTGCAGTTTAGGGCAAATCTAATAATTTTTTTGAACAGTTTTTCAAGATTTTTGCATATACTTAAGTACAATTATCATATTATCTCAATTAAATTTACAATTCTTAATAAAATTATTGGGCAAGGCTGGGTAATGGAAACTTATGATCGCAATTTATGAGCATTCATGCCGGTGAGGATACCAACTAGCAGCCAAGTGATAGCTAACCCCATAACTTCACCTAAGAATAATTGCGTTAAGTGGTGCAAAATCATCCCCACAGCAGAACCCACGGGGACAGCAACAGCCCAACTGACCGAAGAGACAAATATCCATCGCCACGCCACAGGCTGGGGAATTGCTAACCATTGTGTCAATCCAATTCCCAAGCCGCCAAGTGCGCCATAAATGGCTCCCGACAAGATTCTCAAAGGAAGAATTTGAGTGCTGGGTACAATCCAACCTACCGCACCAATACCGATCGCAGTGATGATACTCCAACCCAAAAGACTTGACAAAATCCACCTGATACAAAATACAGGTTCTTTGAGAAGACAACCTTGAGGAAGTGCGATCGCAAATCCGCCGATAGCTGCTTCTACCACCTCAACATCTGGCTGATCGCCAACTTCAATAAAAAGTAAACTCAATAAAAAACCGCCACAAGTAGCGAGAGTCCACAGCAGTGTAAAGCTAAATCTAGTATTTTCCGGCGCGAATGGCATTAAGGGGAATTGGGAATGGGGAATGGGAGCAGAGTAAAAAATGACAAATGACAAATGACAAATGACAATATCAAAGCTTCTTTGGTTTGAATTGTCTGACAGTTCTAGCATTAAACATCTCAAAAAAAGCTTTGCGTCGCTGTTGGGGCGATTCCGGTACAATGTAACCCCAGAGACTCTCCCAGTAGAAAAAGGATATACCATTAAAATTGCGATCGCGTACTGCTTGAACCTGTTCTCTAACTTGTGCCATTTTTACAGGATTACGCACCGTTCCCGTTGATATACCAATTTGTACAGGAATTAGACTTTGAGCCAATTTCACAGATGGTTGTTCTAATTGAGCGATAAAAGAACTTTGATCATTTCGATAAACTTGCAAAATTAACTCATTGACTAAACCTTTTTTTATCCAATTCTCCCAGTCTTGCAAATAGTATTTATAGGCAAAAGCTTGATAGTTTGGAGATAGGGATATTTTGACTTTGGGTTTCACCGCCTTCACAGCTTGATAGAGTTCTGCCATGAAATCAGTAATTTTGTCTGCTCGCCAACGCATCCATTCTGAGTTAAAAGGGTCGATGGGAGGACTTTTGCCTTTGTGTTCTTGCTGGTAAAGTTCAATCGTGAAGCGATCGTAGCCAAACTGTACAGGCATCCCAAAATGATCGTCAATCTGAATACCATCCACATCATAATCCCTAACTACTTCCAAAATTAGCCCTCGGATAAACTCTTGCACTTGCGGATGTAAGGGATTCAACCAAGCCAGCTTACTTACTAAACTATTATCAATTTCTTCTGGGGGTGCATCTTGGATAGACTTTAGACCTTCTTGTCCAATTGTTAACCAGTCGGGATAACGCCTTGCTAATTGTGAATAATGCGGTGTCATAAACCCATATTCAAACCAGGGAATGACTCTCAAATTTTTCTTTTTGGCAAGTGTCACTATCTTTGTTAAAACATCCTGTCCAGCGTGCATGAAATTGAGAAAAGGTTGAGTATCTGAACCTGTAGTCATTTCAGCTACAGCACTTTTATAAAAAGTATGTCCTCGGTTCCAAACTACAGGATAAATTGTATTAAAATTGAGGGAAGATAATTGGTTTATAGCCCGGTTAATGCCCCAAGGGACAAATAGTACACCACTAGCAACATTAGTGAGCCAAACGCCGCGAATTTCTGTAGGTAAAGGAATTATTTTTTGGGAATAAACTGGGAGTGAAGAAACTGAAGAGAATGAAAAAACTGTTAAAGTGAATACTAATCCCAAACACATTAAGTAAGAAACACAACGGCGAGCAACCCGATTCATTTGTAATCGTGACCTAGTGCGATCGGAATATATATAACTACAAAATAAAGTTGTAATCCTCCGGATGATGTAAAGAAATGATGATTAATAACTCAGAATTCAGAAGTCACAAGTCAGAATAGTTGAAAGCATACGGAGCTAGTTTCGGTTATGAATATACTTAACGATACCAAAACCTAATAAATTAGAATTCCAAACTCTAATTCTGACTCCTAACTTCTAATTCCTAACTCCTGACTCCTGTTAGCGGTAGCGGGGCGTTTAGCCCATTCTGAATTCTTTCTTCTTAAAATCTTTCCACACCTTCAAATTGCTTGACAGCAGAAGCATTTGCTGCTTCTCCACAAGTTCGTGGCGTGGGGAATATCTTTTCTGGATTTGCTAACCCTTGAGGATTGAAAACTTGTCGTACCCATTGCATAGTTTCTAAATCAACTTGGCTAAACATCTGTGGCATATAACACCTTTTCTCCGCACCGATGCCATGTTCACCAGAAATACTGCCACCAACTTGGACACAAAGCTTGAGAATTTTTCCACCCATTTCTTCTACTTGTTCCAATGCACCAGGTACAGAATTATCATAAAGAATTAATGGATGAAGATTGCCATCTCCAGCATGAAATACATTAGCAACACGATAACCATATTGTTCACTTAATGCTTCAATTTCATGCAGAACATAAGGCAACTGAGTGCGGGGAATTACACCATCTTGCACATAATAATCTGGACTTAAATGCCCAGCCGCAGCAAAAGCAGCTTTACGTCCTTTCCATAATTTCAATCTGGTTTCCGGGTCATTAGCAGAAGTGACATTTCGCGCCCCATTCTTTTTACAAATTTCAGTCACTCGCTGCTTATTTCCTGCAACTTCCACTTCTAACCCATCAATTTCGATTAGCAAAATAGCAGTAGCATCGCGAGGATAACAATTTGTGGCGACAACATCTTCAACTGCATTGATGCTGAAGTTATCCATCATTTCCATACCACCAGGAATAATTCCAGCGCTGATGATATCAGAAACAGTTGCTCCGGCAGCTTCAATACTGGTAAAATCTGCCAACAGCACGCAAATTGATTCTGCACTTTTGAGAATTCGCAAAGTAATTTCTGTGGCAATTCCTAAAGTGCCTTCAGAACCAACAAACACACCTGTTAAATCATAACCAGGCATTTCGGGGATTTGTCCGCCTAAATCGACAATTTCTCCTTCTGGTGTGACAATTTTTAATCCTAAAACGTGGTTAGTGGTGACACCATATTTAAGACAATGTACGCCACCAGAGTTTTCAGCAATATTCCCCCCAATAGAGCAGATAATTTGGCTAGATGGGTCAGGAGCGTAGTAAAAACCAGCACCACTAACAGCTTGTGTTACCCAACTATTAATCACGCCTGGTTGAACAATTGTGCGCTGATTTTCCAAATCAATGCTAAGGATTTGCCGCATTAAAGAAGTGACAATCAAAACAGAGTCTTCCACTGGTAAAGCACCGCCAGATAGACCAGTACCAGAACCACGTGCGATGAAGGAGATAGAATATTGATTGCATATCTTTACCACTTGGGCAACTTGTTCTGTTGTTCTAGGCAATACCACTACCGCCGGGCGTTGGCGATAGCCAGTTAAACCATCACATTCATAAGTAATCAGTTCTTCGCGGCGTTGCACTACACCATTTTTGCCAAGGACAACCTCGAACGCTTTGATAATAGGTTTCCAGTTGTGTTGTTTTTTGTCTTGGGCCAGCATAGTTTTTAAGGTTCACTCTAATAACTTAGAGTTTAAAACAATACCCCAAGTTTTTGAGTGATTTGTCAATAGTTTTGAGCGGTTGACGACGGTTTGTTAACGAGTTTCTCCCCTATCTCAGCAAATGGACTAACATTGCCAAAGGAGTTTTACTCACTAAAGTCAAATTAATGCTCAACTGGGTGAAATCGATACCCAGATTGCAGCCCAGATAAACTTAACCAACCGCACGATTATTGCTGCACAAGCTGAATTAGATGGGACACAACGCAACTATCAAGATCAGCAAGTTAAAGCTGCGGCTGATATGACACCAGGATCGGCAATAAATACGTCATTGCCGATCCTGGTGTGGGTGTCCGTGATGTTAACCGAGAAGTGGCTGTGGGAAGCAATAAAAGCTTTCAACGGAATCTCAAGCTGCCGATCGCTCCAAAATCCAATCGAGTAAAATCGGATTGACTAACTCCGGCGCTTCATCCTGCGGACAATGCCCCACTCCCTCTAAAGGAATAAACTTTTCTACTTGCCCAAAGTTAGCTAATTCTCTCCCTAACTTAATTGGTTCCCACGGATCAGCCGTTCCCCACAAGATAATCGCCGGACACTGTAACAGTGGCAAAAGGTCTTCTGGTAATGGCCCTGTAGAATAAGAAGTAAAAGCAAGAAAAACAGCCCCAGCCCCTGGATCACTTGCTGGTGAAGTGAGAATATCTACCAACTCATCTGTCACCATCTCAGCATTTGCATAAGCTTGTAGTAGAATTTTCCGCACCGTTTTCGGTTTGGCGAGTTGATTGAAAAAGAAATCACCAACTGGTTTGATAGATAATAGGCGTTGCAGTAGAGGCGCTCCGTAACGACGAGATAAAGGTAAAGTTACCCGTTTGCGATCGTGCAACAGCCGTAAAGAACAGTTGAGCAATGCAACTCCCAAGGCAATATCTGGGTTGCTAACAGCTGCTTGCATGGCTACAATACAGCCAATAGAATTTCCAACTAAAAAAGCAGGTTCGCCGACAACTTCACGGCAAAAATCTGCTACTTGTTGTCCCCATGTTTCTAGAGTGTAAGTAATTTTTTCACCAGGTTGAGGTTTTGCAGAAGCGCCAAAACCAATCAAATCAATAGCGTAAACTCGGCAATTTTGTGCTAATACGGGAATATTTTTCCGCCAATGCCACCAAGAAGCACCAAATCCATGCACGAGGACAACAGGCGAGCCAGTGGTTCCTTGGGTTTGATAGCAGATAGGAAAATCTTGCCAAATCCAGGTTTTTGTAGAGGGAAATGCTGTTTTTGAACTTGAGGTTGTCATGGGAAATTTTAGGAATACAAAGGTAAAAGCCCGTCAGCAGCAAGGCGTAAGTAAAATTCTTTTGAATTTGAATAAAATTTATCAGATTTTCAAATAAAATCCTTTGGTCTAGTGATAACTTAGACATACACTAGAAAAGCTTCTAGGTTGATAGTTTTATCCAGCTAGAGAGTTTTCATCTTGTTGATGGAGGTAATTTCCTCACAACTTAGATTATGTCAGCATTAGGAATCATCACTTCTATAAATGTGAGTAATATTTTTGCCATTTTTTTAGATGTGAGTGAATTAGCATCAGTGCTAGATTCAGTAGATTCACAATTTACGATCGCTATTTTGGTCTATAACATTGTCAGAATATGAGGCATCGGCTAAGGGGTGGTTTGCAACTGGAAACTGACGCTGAATTCAACAACATTTTTCTTGTTCCTAGTTCTGCGAGCCAGACAATATGAATATACTAGAAACAATCGATACTCCCATCGGGAGCTATGCACCCGATTTTGAACTGCCAGGAATTGACGGTCAAGTACACCATCTTAGGCGTTATCTTGAGAAGTTCCGAGCAGTGGGCGTTATTTCCTTATGTAACCACTGTCCTTATGTAGAGTCCTATATAGGCAGGTTAAAAAACATTCAAGCCAAATTTGCCCCCAAAGGCTTCACACTAATTGGGATGAATGGTAGTGATGGTAATCACGAAACTAGGACAAGCTTTGAAAATATGAAAGCTTTTGCCCAGCGTCACTATTTGAATTTTCCTTACCTGTGGGACTCAACGCAAGATGTAACCCAAAGTTTTGGTGCTACAAAAACACCAATGGCTTTTTTAATAGATGCCAATGGTATAGTCCGCTATAAAGGTAAAATTGATAATCATCCCCAAGATGCGTCAGCAGTGGGAGAAGAATATTTAAGTACTGCGATCGCCTCTCTATTTCTTGGTCAGACAATAGATGTACCACAAACAGAACCAGTAGGTACTACATTGATTTGGCGTAACTAGACATAGATAGTCCCTGTAACTGCTATCTTAAATTGGAGGCAATTGCAACTTTTTTGATAAAGCGTAACTTCATGGGAACGAATTACCGACGGGTTTTACTCAAACTGAGCGGTGAAGCCTTAATGGGCAACATGGGCTATGGCATTGATCCAGAAGTGGTCAAAGGAATAGCGCAAGAGGTAGCAGAGGTGATAGCCACTGGCGTTCAAATGGCCATCGTTGTTGGCGGTGGCAATATTTTTCGTGGCGTGAAAGCAGCGTCGGCGGGGATGGACAGGGCAACCGCTGACTATATTGGGATGATTGCCACGGTAATGAACGCCATGACGTTGCAAGATTCGCTAGAACACATAGGGGTACAGACGCGGGTGCAAACTGCGATCGCCATGCAAGAATTAGCAGAACCATATATCCGTCGTCGTGCCATCCGTCATCTTGAAAAAGGGCGGGTGGTAATTTTTGGGGCAGGTTCTGGAAATCCCTTCTTTACTACAGACACCACTGCGGCACTAAGAGCAGCAGAAATTGATGCTGAAGTGATTTTTAAAGCCACCAAAGTAGATGGGGTATATGATGCCGATCCTGAGATTTATCCTAACGCCAAGCGTTACAATAGCCTTACCTACGCGCACGTTTTAGCCAAAGATTTGCGGGTGATGGATAGTACTGCGATCGCCTTGTGTAAAGAAAATAATATCCCAATTCTGGTATTTGACCTAACGGTGCGAGGTAACATCCACCGGGCAGTCTTGGGAGAATCCATCGGTACCCTTGTGGGAGGTTCTTGTGATATTAGCTGAAGCTGAAAGTAAAATGCACAGTTCTGTTGAGTCAACTCAACGAGCTTTCAACACAATCCGCACTGGTCGCGCCAATGCGAGTCTATTAGATAAGGTATTGGTGGACTATTACGGTTCGCCTACATCTTTAAAATCACTGGCAAATATTAGCACGCCAGATGCCTCGACAATTCTAATTCAACCCTACGAGCGCAACACCCTAAACATTATTGAGAAGGCAATTTCCCTCTCAGATGTGGGTTTAACCCCCAGCAATGATGGTTCTGTAATTCGGCTGAATATTCCGCCTTTGACAAGCGATCGCCGAAAAGAATTCGTCAAAATGGCTACTAAATACGCTGAAGAGGGTCGTGTTGCTATTCGCAACATCCGCCGCGATGCCATAGACTCGATTCGCAAGCAGGAGAAAGCCTCTGAAATCTCCAAAGATGAATCAAAAGACCAACAAGACAACCTGCAAAAACTCACAAACGAGTATACAGGCAAAATAGACGCACTATTGGCAGAAAAAGAAAAAGACATTACGACTGTTTAAAGTCTAAAGTCTGAAGCATAAAGGCTGAAGGATGATGGTAAAATTCTTCAGCCTTTATCATTTATTTAGTTTTTAACAAAAATTGCTTAATTATCTCAATAGAAAATAAACTAATTCAGGAGCCAAAATTCAGCCTTATGTATGACTGCATCATCGTCGGCGCTGGGCCAGCTGGTGGAACATCTGCATATCATTTAGCCAAGCAGGGCCGCTCAGTATTAGTCTTAGAAAAAGAATCCCTACCAAGATATAAACCTTGTGGTGGTGGTGTATCTCCAGCGATCGCTCAATGGTTTGACTTTGATTTTAGCCCAGCAATCTCTGTAAAAGCTGACTCCTTTCGCTTTACCTGGAAATTAGGCGACCCAGTGGAAGCAAAAATAGCCACAGAAGAACCAGTCTGGATGGTGCGACGAGATATTTTTGACCATTTCCTAGTGCAGCAAGCACAGAAGCAAGGGGCTGAACTACGAGATAATACTGAAGCAACGGGTATTGAATTTAAAGGTGATTATTGGCAAGTCAACACAGCCAATGGGCCAATTACGGGTCGCTACTTAATCGCGGCTGATGGTGCTAAAGGGCTAATGGCAAAATGGTTAGGCTTCAAAGAACGTAAACGCCGTTTAGCAGCAGCTTTGGAAGCAGAAGTTTCCACCACTGTAAAAGACAAATCCACAATTCATATTGAGTTGGGGTTGGTGAAAAATGGTTACATTTGGAACTTCCCGAAAGCGGATGGTTATTCCATTGGTATTGGTACGTTTGGCGGTGGCGAACCTCAGGATTTTAAGAAGATTTTAGATGAATACGCGCGATCGTTTAATCTAGATATCAAAACCAGCAAGAAGTATGGTTATCCCCTTTGCTTGTGGGATGGAAAGCAAAAGCTGCATACCCAAAATGCTGTTTTGGCTGGCGAAGCTGCTTGTGTAGTTTATCCTATGACAGCAGAAGGCATTCGTCCTTCAATTTTTAGTGGCTTGATTGCAGCAGGAGCCATTAATGAGGCCCTTTCTGGTGACATCAACGCTTTAGAAAAATATAGTGAAGCTATTAATGAAGAATGGGGTACTGAGATGGCTTGGGCACAAAAATTAGCTGGAGCATTTTATCGCTTTCCTAGTATTGGCTACAAAGTTGGTGTTAAGCATCCCTCTGCTGCCAAAATCATGGGTCAGATTATGTGCGGAGAACTGCGCTATA
Organism: Nostoc sp.; assembly: GCF_036917775.1. Taxonomy (GTDB): domain Bacteria; phylum Cyanobacteriota; class Cyanobacteriia; order Cyanobacteriales; family Nostocaceae; genus Nostoc. The sequence goes on along the minus strand of NZ_JBALEQ010000075.1, from coordinate 27,783 downwards.
GCGATGTTACCGATCGTGCCCTCAAGCGTTTAATTCCTGGCTTTGGAGGTTAGTAAATAGTTGTAAATGGGTTGCTTGATGCTCTCACCTTTTTGACGAAACGTGAATTCAAGGAACCTCTTTGCTGTCTTGAACTTTTAGTTATCCTAATAGGCTTGGCATAAGCCAAAAAGCCCTCATGTATAGACGCGATTTATCGCGTCTAGAAGACTGATACGTTAGAGAGACGCGATAAATCGCCGTCCTGAGAGAAAATGTACTCGTCAATTATTTTTTGACAGACTACATACATTGTGAATGACTTAACCAAGCCCCAGAAGATATTTAACACCAAATTAAAAATACCTAGGGAAAAGCCAAATACTTATTCCAGTTCCCAGTACACAAATAATTCCCGCCAAACCCGCTAGGGGTTTTTTATTCTTACCTGTGAACCAGTCAGAGGCTTTACCTGTGTAAGTAATTAATTCTGCTGTATCTAGGGTTGCGATCGCCCATACCCATCCTGCGTGTAGTCCCCAAGCTAAACCCAAATTGTGGCGATCGGCAAAACGTGCCAACACCAACACCATTCCCATCAGCCACAATCCAGGGAGTTGTGGTGCAGTTTCACGTTGCTCCCAAACTAGATGTAGTAAGGCAAAAATCAAGCTAGAAATTGCTGCTGCTACCCAAACTGGATAATCCTGTGCTAATTCAGTGAACAGAAAACCCCGAAAAACTAACTCTTCTATCCCACCGACTAACAATGCTATCAAGAAAATTGGTAGCAAGATGGGTAATAGTAACTTGAAATTCTTTTTTTCAAAAGAACACCAACCTAATCCGAATTGCCCACTAAATACAATCGCTAGGCTTACCACTCCCAAAGCGAAACCTAATGCTAAAGAACCAAAATTTGAAAGATTCCCAACAAAGCCGTAATCCGAAAAAGATTTATTGGTAAGCCAACTAACTCCCCACAGAATCAGGGGAGCTAATAGGTAAAGTGACAGCAATAATGGCATCTTTTGCTGTGGCTGCAAAGGTTTAGGGGGTTGCCAATTGAGTAATATTGCTGATACTACTCCTACTGGCAACCAACAAACTATCCAGCAAACAAAAAATGCCATTACTATAACTAGTGCTGGTGCATTTTGCATAAATGCTAGTAAGGCGTTGACCGAAGGCTCAAAAAAAGTTATCAAAAAAAACACGATAGACTTCTTGCACTATAGATTTCTTGCTTATTTATCAAGAATCTACTAAATTTGGCAAATTCTGCAAGGGGTCTAATCGTATTTTTTATTTGGAACAAAATTTTTTCGATAGAGTTACCAGTTTGCTATTGAGGTAAGGACAAGTTATCATACCTGATACTTATCCTTACCATCAGCAAATTTACTCTTCGTCTTCCAAATCTTCATCCGATTCGTCGGAGTCTATATCTGGTGAGGTCAGTTTTTTATCACTTTCACCAAGTTGAATCAAGTGAATATGCTTGTATCCCAACCTAATTTCAAACTCATCTCCAGACTTTAAGCCCATTGCTTTGGTATATGTGGCACCAATCACAATCTGACCATTTTGATGGACACTAACCCGATATGTCGGTTCACGACCACGACCATCTTTAGGTGCTTCTGGACTTAGAGGAATTCCTCTAGCCGATAGCAAAGCGTCATAAAAATCGGTGAGATTGACACGAACCTGGTTATTCTTAGTAACAGTGTAATAGCCGCACTGTTTAGCTCTTTCTCGACGTGGCAAAGTGGAAAGTTCTTTTACTTTCGCAAGTAGTGCTTTTCCAGTTAATGGGGCGGTTGCAGTTTCAGTCATTATGCTCAAATTTTCCTTACTCTCTCCAAGCTGATAAACGATGTAGTCTTATGCCAGCATTTGGCTTTTTAGTATGTGCATAGAGCTACTTAGGACTCTAGTGTTACGGGTGAATCACTGCCGATAGGAGACAAAAGCACTTCATATTATGGTTGTCTACAACCAATTAGAGGTCATAGTTGCCATAGAAATTAATTTTGCTGATTTCACGGCACTTTTAACCATTATTCGCCATCAGAAATGAAATTATTTTTTCTTTTGGCGCTACTGTAGCGGTGTAACTTTCAGCCACCTTTACAAATGGGGTTGGCTCTACTCCAAATAAGTCGTAGACCCAATAAATCGCAGGTTTTTCACTTTCAGTGCTTGCCCTTTTCGCTAATGAGTAGGTAGAGTTTTCTCTACTCATCCTCTCAAGCTTAGGACAGCATAGTATTTCAATAGAGTCCTACGGGCTTATGCCCTTTGTCCTGCCAGTAGAGACGCGAATTTTCTTGTCTCTACATTACGAATCAACAAAGCAGTAGTAGCCGCGCTGATACGGCTATTGATTCTGGTTTTGTGAGTTCGTAATTTTATATTAAATACTAGCATGGACTAATAATAGCAAAATAGTTGTTTAATTTTGAATTAAAGTTGCTGGTAAATTTTTATTTAAATTTCTGGACTTAAAGGTTGGAAAAGCCGTGACGATTTTCCTAACCCTTTATTGCATTATAAAAATTTATCTAATTTAGATGAGCAGTTTTGGCCAATTAGTTAAATCCAAGATTTTCTTGATTGAGAGGCTGCAAAAATCTCAAAGTCTCGCCTATCCGGGATTATTCGATGTGCAAGACTTTTATTTGAAAGTGATGAGGATTTTTCCTGGGTTTATTACCGTAAGCTCAAAAGTGGTCAGAGGATTTTCTACGTCTGTCTATGGGAAGAATAAATCTCTTAACATACGTCTAGCAGTTAATTGCGACTACTATATATTGAAGATGTGCTTTTACACTTCTATATAATCAAAAAATTCTGTCAAGCGTTAGCGAAGGCGGAATTTTTCAGCTAGGATTGCTTGACTCAAGTTGATATGAAGACCTGTTGCTAACGGTAACTGCATTTACCTTGGATATGATCGCTAGACCAAAGATAAACCTGAGTCCCTTTTAAGTAAACCTCTTTGCTTTACATTCTCAAACGACTAAATTCAATGTCAAGCGACCATTACATTTTTGGCGTTTTATCTCAGAATTTGACACAAATCTTGCCTACAGTGCTGCTAAAAGTAAAATTTTAATGGTTATCCTTAAACTAGAATCAGATTCCCTTTAATCGTCAGCCTATTAACACCAGGTTTTGAATTGAGGGCAAAAAAAGTATAGCTCACTTTTCGTAACTACCAGCCTTGGCTGATGATTGTTAAGGCTGGTGAAGCAATTTTAAAATTTTGGTTAGTAGTCATGGAAGTTATTTTTAAGGTCATTCGACAGCAACAAAATTCCTCCCCTATTGTGCAAACCTATCTTGTAGAGGCAGAACCAGGTAATACAATCCTGGATTGCCTCAATCATATTAAGTGGGAGCAAGATGGAACGTTGGCATTTCGCAAAAATTGCCGTAATACGATTTGTGGTAGCTGTGCTATGCGAATTAACGGGCGTTCGGCTTTAGCTTGTAAGGAAAATGTTGGCAGTGAACTTGCTAGATTACAACAAATACCATCATCCCAAAGTAAAGTAAATGTCATTCCTGAAATCACGATCGCACCTCTCGGCAATATGCCCGTGATTAAAGATTTGGTTGTAGATATGAACAGTTTCTGGAATAATTTAGAAGCAGTTGCTCCTTATGTGAGTACAGCAGCACGACAAGTACCAGAAAGAGAGTTTTTGCAAACACCACAAGAGCGATCGCGTCTCGATCAAACTGGTAACTGTATTATGTGCGGTGCTTGTTACTCAGAATGCAACGCCCGTGAAGTGAATCCAGATTTTGTTGGCCCCCATGCCCTTGCCAAAGCTTACCGCATGGTAGCAGACTCCCGCGATAGCGATACCGAAAATCGTTTAGAAATGTACAACGAAGGTACTAAAGGCGTATGGGGTTGCACCCGTTGTTTATACTGCGATTCAGTTTGTCCAATGGAAGTTGCACCATTAGAACAAATCACCAAAGTTAAACAAGAAATTCTTACGCACAAAGAAGCCAACGATAGTCGCTCAATTCGTCACCGAAAAGTTTTGATAGATTTAGTTAAAGAAGGTGGTTGGATTGATGAACGTCAATTTGGTTTACAAGTTGTTGGTAACTACTTTAAAGATTTAAGAGGATTACTCAGTCTTGCACCCCTCGGTTTGCGGATGCTCCTACGAGGTAAGTTTCCCTTGTCCTTTGAACCTTCAGAGGGGACAGAACAAGTGCGATCGCTCATCGAATCTGTGCAACAAGTTGAAGGGAATAGGCAGTAGGGCATGGGGCATGGAGAAGAGATAGAGGAGACAAGGAAGAGGGGGGAAACAAGTGAGCAACTTGTTAAATAATTCTCCCCTTGTCCGCCTTATCCTCCCTATCCCTCTGCTCCCCTGCTCCCTGCTCCCTGCTCCCTGCTCCCTGCTCTCTTGCTTCTTCCCCATTCCCCATTTTTCAACGCGGCTCTTGAGGTATATTTAACGGTCGCCCATAACGGTCATATACTAAAACATCCCACTGCCCGTTGTTACTAGACTCAAAAGCAATCCTGCTACCATCAGCGCTAATTGTAGGGTTGCGGACTTCAGCTTGTAGGTTACTAGTTAAATTTCGTGATTGGCGTGTTTCCCGCTCGTAGAGAAAAATAGCCGATCGCCCCTGGCGGCTAGCCGCAAACACAATATAACGACCATCTTGTGAAACGCTAGGATGATTTGCGATCGCATCAAAGGAATTTAAACCTGACAAATCAACCAAATCACGAGTCACCGTATCAAACATATAAACGTCTTGGCTACCGCGTCGGTCAGTAATAAAAACAATGTATCTCCCAGAAATTTGGGGGTTTAATTCTGACGCTAAACTATTGAGACTCCGACCCCCCGGATCAAAGGGATAACTCAAAAGGCGAGGGTAGCCAAAACATCCAGTTAATAAACTTAAGCAGAAAAATACAGGTATAAAAAAAATACGTTTCATATATTGGGCATGGGGCATTGGGCATTGTACATTGGGCAGGCATTAATTATTCTCCCTCATCTCCCTGCTCCCTGCTCCCCTGCTCCCTGCTCCCTCTCTTCTACGGAGGTGAACCTACGGTTGCACCGTTGGGAATATCTAACTCAATATTTGGCCCTCGGTCTAGGACTTCAATATCCCACTGACCACGGCTGGCGCTTTCAAAGACAACATAACGTCCATCTGGGCTGATATTCGGTTTTCTGATCCAGCCGCGATAGGTTGGTGTAACGATTTGCGACTGTTGCGTAGCGCGATCGTAAAGCGCCACTACTGCTCTACCTTGGTCGCTAGTAAGATAAGCGATATAACGCCCGGTATAGCTCAAGCTAGGACTTTCAGCAATTGTCTCTGCTCGGTTTATACCCGGTGTGCCAATAAACTGTTGCCTCTCCAAATCGAAAACCAATAGCTGTTGATTACCATTCCGATTAGATACAAACGCTAAAAAGCGCCCATTTCCACTCAAAGCAGGTTGCTCCTCGGTGTAGCGACTGTTGAGGGAAGTAGGCCCTATGGGAATATTGTTAGAACCACAAGATGCAAGCAAACTTGTTAAACCAAAAACCAGGCTCCAATGAATTGGTCTTTGGAGCCAAAATGTAGGCGTAAATTTTTCCACCTCAACTGTTTTCCGTTGCCTTTAAACCTATTTCCACACCAACTGTTTTAAACATCGTCATCAAAATCGGTCGAATTATCTCGCCCCTCATTTGGCATTTCAATCGGGTTGTACGGTACATAATCAGTTGGGATCGCCTCATCATCTTCGCGCGGTCTTCGAGGAGTTGAGTCCGTTGGTGGACGACGCCTTCTTGGTCTGGGAGCAACATCATCTTCCCGGCTTTCTGGACGTTGAGAACCGTTATTATTACGGCGAGAAGGTTTTCTGGCTTCCCCTCCCGAACTTTCCCAATCATCAACTTGCCTAGATGAACCCCAATTTTCATCTTCAGAGCTTTCAGAAGGGCGATTCACAGGACGGCCAGAAGTCCGCCGCCGCGTTCTGTCAGTCGGAGCCTGTCTTTCACTACTGCTGCTGTTGCGGCGTTCTGAACGACGGGGTGGTTGCTCTTCGTAGTAGTTATCACGAGTGGAAATTTCATCCCTGCTACCCCGAATCCGGGCACGCACGGGGCGTTCTTCCTCGTCTTCATAAGGCAATGGATCTAAGTCTGCATCCATTTCAGCTTGATACTTTCTGCGATCGTTGTAGGAATAGCGATCGCTAACCGGTCGGTCTTCATCCACAATCGGAGTGTTACGCTTTGCTTGCTGGGTAGCTATACTCCGCAGGCGAATACTTTCAACTGCAAAAAACACAGTTGTGCCAACTAAAAGCAGTTGACCAAATTGCAGAATCGGGTCTAGCCGCCATCCTTGAAACACGAGAATGAAGCCGCAGAGTAGCCCGACTGCCGCAAAAAAGATATCTTGATCTCGTGACAATTCTGGACGCACAGTGCGGAGAAAATACAGTGCTGCCCCAGCCACAGCCAGGAAAATTCCTAGAATACTGGCTGAATTTGCCCCAAAATTTACCTGAGCCAGAAAACTGGCTGAGTTCAGCCCAAAATTTATCATTGCTGTTTTCCCAATATCAAATCTATGTTAGCGAGTCACAATTAAAATCACTACTGTAATTAGGCACGATAAATATTGAAGCTTCAAAGCCTCTGGCAAAGAAGCTCTGAAGCTGTTCACCGAAAAATAAAAAAGCCCTATGTCTGTTAGCTACAAATGCTTCTAGCGGCAAATACTGCTGCTTGTAGTGCAATTATAAATAGCTGACAGACAATCGGTTGTGAGAGTTAATTTAACTCTCATAAGCATTATGAACGCTGGATTTTATCTTTTTGGCTAATGAAAATTAAACCAACTGTAGCGGGGATTACAACAATTGCAGTACCCCATAGCAGGCTCCAAAGAAAATTTGCTAAAGAAGGCGTCATACTTCTAAACCTTTTTTTACACACTTCATCCTAATTTTAATAGTGTATTACTTTCTTGAGAAGCCTCTAACTCGGAACTGCTAAACTTGGTAACTGCTGTAAGCGAGTTTACTTTTTTATTCCAGAAGAAAGTCACAGCATTTGGTTAAAATGATGATGAGAGTGCTTTACAAAGCTTAAAGTTTTTGTGGCGTTCGCAAAGCGCGGCTTACCGTTTGCCTAAGTTTTCTTTCTTTACAGATAGTACCTTAAACCGATGACTGGTATTGACCTGACTGCTTGGATTCTTGGCCCTGTGTTAGGAGTGATGACATTTTTATTTATATTTCGGATCATTCTCACTTGGTATCCGCAAGTGAATCTGAATCGGTTGCCATTTAACTTAATAGCTTGGCCTACCGAACCATTTTTAGTACCATTGCGAAAACTGGTACAACCTATAGGCGGAGTGGACATTACACCTATTATTTGGGTTGGTATCTTCAGCCTGCTAAGAGAAATATTACTAGGTCAGCAAGGATTGCTGACTATGATATCTCGTGTGAATTAGGGAATTGGGAATGGGAAAGAGGACTTGGGGACAAGGAGAATTGGGGACAAGGGGAAAGACTTGTTGTAAGTTCTAAACTTTTGTCACCTTGTCACCTTATCCCCTTGTCCCTCTGCTTCCCTTGCTCCCCCTGCCTCCCCTGCCCTCTTCCCAGTCCTCAGTCCCTTACCCGTTCATCTCCTGGACAAAATTTGTATAGACATTACCCTGCAAAAATTGTGGAGTTTCCATGATTTTTTGATGAAAACCAATAGTGGTAGGCAGTCCAGTAATTGCACATTCCCGGAGTGCGCGTTTCATACGGTTAATAGCAGTGGGTCGGTCTGGGGCCCAAACAATTAACTTGCCGATTAAGGAATCGTAGTAAGGCGGGATTTGGTAATCGGTGTAAACGTGAGAATCAATCCTAACACCAGGGCCTCCAGGGGGAAGATAGCCACTAATCCTTCCAGGAGAAGGGCGAAAGTCATGATCTGGGTCTTCAGCGTTGATTCGGCACTCAATTGAATGACCCCGCAAAACGACTTGCTCTTGAGAAAGCTTGAGTCTTTCTCCTTGAGCAATCCGAATTTGTTCGGCAACTAAGTCTATTCCAGTAATCATCTCTGTTACAGGATGTTCTACTTGAATCCGGGTATTCATTTCCATAAAGTAGAATTTACCGGATCTATCCAAGAGAAACTCGATAGTACCCGCCCCACTGTAATTAATAAATTGGGCAGCTTTGACAGCAGCGTGCCCCATTTTCTCACGTAGGTCTTGGTCAAGAGCCGGACTGGGAGCTTCTTCTAGTAGCTTTTGGTTCCGGCGCTGAATTGAGCAATCCCGTTCGCCCAAGTGGATGACATTACCGTAGTTATCCGCCAAAATTTGAAATTCGATGTGGCGAGGACGTTCAATAAATTTTTCGATGTAAACGCCAGAATTCCCAAAAGCTGCTCCTGCTTCGCCTTGGGCTGCCAAGAAAAGTTTGACAAATTCATCTTCAGAACGAACTAGGCGCATACCTCGCCCACCGCCACCGGCTGTGGCTTTAATCATCACTGGATAGCCGATATCCTTGGCGAATCTTAATCCTTCTTCCTCAGATTCTACTAACCCCTCACTACCTGGTACTGTGGGGACTCCAGCTTTTTGCATGGTTTCTTTGGCAGTGGATTTATCGCCCATCAGCTTGATAGCTTCTGGAGTTGGGCCAATAAAAGCAATATGATGGTCAGCACAAATTTCCGCAAAGCGGGCATTTTCTGCCAAAAAGCCATAGCCGGGATGAATGGCAGTCGCATTGCGCGTTAGGGCGGCAGCGATAATATTGGGAATATTCAAATAACTTTTACTGCTAGCTGGTTCGCCAATGCAAACCGCTTCATCAGCAAGTTGAACGTGGAGAGCATTCCGGTCAACGGTGGAATGAACCGCGACTGTCGCAATTCCCATTTCTTCACAGGCGCGGAGAATGCGAAGGGCGATTTCTCCCCGATTGGCAATTAATATTTTGTCAAACTTCATTTTTTAGTTTCGATATCATTACCAGTAGATTCACATTTTCTCTGATCCATCTTGAAACGACGCTTCCGCATTATTTCAAATTATCACAGGAGATTTGCCACCCTGACTCTAAGCAAACTCTCAGATTGCAGGCTTGCTGCCTCTACGGGTTTTACTACACTAACAACATTGCTGCTGTAAGTCTTGGCTAGCTTACTAAACTGGGCTTTTGCGATCGCACCGTTTCTCCCGCAGTCGCTCTACCCTTTTTAATATCACTTGTGCAGATGCCAAATTTCTGTCAGTCTGATACAGCCTTGAAGAAATTTATATTTTTCAGAAATATAACTTTAGATATCACCTTACTATAATTATTTTCTTATGCTATAGTCTATCTTTAGACAAACCGTGCGGATGTGGCGGAATTGGTATACGCGCACGCTTGAGGTGCGTGTGGGCAATGCCCTTGGGAGTTCGAGTCTCCCCATCCGCATATTTTGTTTTTAGTCAAGGGTCAATAGTCAAGGGTTAATAGACCTTAGACTGTTGACCCTTAAATCTTGGTGTAGCCCAGGCTTTTTATGCTTTTATAGAGATACGTGAAGTTTTGTAAAAAGCATTGAGTATTACTTTTACGCCGACAAACAACTTAACACAGCCAGCAGCTTGGCATCGCCTCACTCCGATTTGGCAAGGAGGAGAGGAAGTAATTCAAAAAAGTTTACCTCACACTCAGCTAGCACCTGCTTGGCAGCTCATGCTTTTGGGTGACGGCTCTCCAACACGTCACCTAGAATTGCTTACAGGTGAGCCTGTAGAAGTAGATGTCATTGATATGTCATTGATTGGTGCGGATTTGGATGCTGCACCTGATTTAATCCAAGCTGTTCCAGGACCGCGACTACGACGACAAGTGTGGCTGCGGACTGCTTCTGGTCAACGATTAGCTTATGCTACCTCGTGGTGGGAAGCCAGCCATGTAGATGAGTATTTACAAAATCGTTCATTACCAATTTGGGCAAGTTTAGCTCGTCTCCGCACAGAGTTATATCGGGATGTTCGAGGGATTTACTATGGTGACTCATCGGCGCTAGAGTCTGGTTTTGACGTAACTGGGCCTTTTTGGGGTCGCCACTACTTGTTTTGGCATCATGGACAGCCACTAACCTTAATTTATGAAGTTTTTTCGCCTTATTTAACTAAATATTTGGGAGCGATGCAATTGAATTCCCAAAATCGGTAAAAAGCCTGCGATCGCTATTGAGCAATACAATGAGGTTATCAAAGGAAGGTTGAATATTGTAGCGATCGCATCTGGTAGTAAATTCCCCAAGATCAACCATGATTCAACTTAAAACCCAACTCACCCTCGAAGAATTTCTTGCACTTCCCGAAGGAGATATCACCTACGAATTCATTGATGGAGAAGCTGTTCCTAAATTCCAAAATGATGAAATGGCACCAAAATTTTTTCATAGTTCTATAACAGGTGCATTATTTATACTATTGTCTGCATGGGCGCAAGGAAAAGGGCGGGTTGTAATTGAATGGGCAATTAAGCTAAAACGAAATCAACAAGACTGGGTTCCTGTTCCAGATTTGACTTATATTTCTTATAACCGTCTTTCTGCTGATTGGTTGCAAGATGAGGCTTGTCCTGTTGCACCCGAATTAGTAATTGAAATTATCTCCCCTGGTCAAACTTTCGGAGAAATGACCGAAAAAGCCACTGATTATCTAAAAGCTAAAGTTCAACGAGTTTGGATTATTGATTCTAGAGCAAAAACTATTACTATTTTTTATCCTGATATTCTCCCTCAAACCAAACGTGGTACTGAGAGTTTAGAAGATTCCTTATTTGAAGGGTTGCAAATTACACCTCAAGAAATTTTCCAACAAGCAAGAATTTCCTACTGATGTTAGCAACAAAGACACGAGGAAAGATTTAATGAATACTGTTGTGCTAAATCTAGAACCGATTGCTCATTTAAGCGATGAGCAATTTTATCAATTGTGTGTTGCCAATCGTGATTTAAGCCTAGAGATGAATGCAGCCGGAGAATTAATAATTATGCCACCAGTCGGAGGAGAAAGCGGAAATCAAGAAGCAGATTTAATTACAGACTTAAATAATTGGAATCGTCAAGCTAAATTAGGGAAAGTTTTTAGTTCTTCAACTATCTTTATACTTCCAAATGGTGCAAAACGTTCACCTGATGCTGCTTGGGTAAAATTGGAGCGCTGGGAAGCTTTAACACCAGAACAACGAAAAAAATTTCCGCCACTTGTACCCGACTTTGTGATTGAACTGCGATCGGAGACAGACCGACTGTCACAGATTCAAGAGAAAATGCAGGAATATATCAAAAATGGTCTGCGTTTGGGTTGGCTGATTAATCCTCAAGATCGTCAAGTTGAAATTTACCGACTTTTGAAAGCTGTAGAAGTTGTGCAAATGCCGGCGATTGTTTCTGGAGAGGATATATTACCTGGATTTGAGTTGCAATTATAGGTTGTCCCAAAAAATATTGTAGTCATTATGTGGTGCAATGGCGTACCCGGCCATCGTAGGCGATGTCTACGATGGGCTGCGCCTACGCTACCGAGCAAAGCCAAATAGCTTAAATTCACTTGCAGCTTTGTCCAGTTAGTTATATTGTCTAATTGCTTAGAATCACAGATTTACTTACGGAAATCTTCCGAATGAGGCATTAATCTTAGCGAAACTTCCTACGAAATTCAACAAAGCGTGTTAAAAATGGTAACTGAATCAAAAACACAGCTTTTGAAAGACTAGGGAAGATTGATTACGGAAGTATCATCAACATTTAGGGTGGAAAATTTAATCTAATTAGCTGTCCTAAAGAATGGTTAAACCAGTTGGTGTACTTAACTAATAATAAGTTTGCAAGTATAAGGTATAGGTTTCGATGGCACCGCCTCTTGTGTCTGTTCCAATGAAGAAAAATAAGAAACCCTCTCTGGTGCTGACGCTCTCGGCTGCTGGGCTATTAATTGGTGCAGGGAGTGTAGGATACTGGTTGTTAAGCCAGAGACAAATATCTTCCAGTGATTTGCTCGTAGGTGCAAATATTATTCCTGGTGATGCACTGTTTGCGGTTTCTCTAACAACAGATCCCCAGCAATGGCAGAAATTGCGGGAGTTTGGGACAAAAGAAACCCAGGCAGAACTGGACAGAAATTTAGTAGAATTGCGCGATCGCTTTCTGACTAATAATGGTTACGACTTCCAGAAAGACATCGCCCCTTGGGTAGGCAATGACGTTACAATCGCAATTCTTGCCCCAGCAACAGCAAGCAAAGCTGTACCCAAACCAGTTACCACTAATGAAGATGCTGCCAGCGATCAGCAGTCGATGGTAATGGTATTACCAGTAAAAAATCCAGAAATCGCCAAAAACATTTTGGCACAACCCAAAACCCTTAAACAAGGCAAATGGATTGACCGTATTTATCAAGGGATCGCCATCAAACAAAGTGAGGGGCAAACAGGGGAAAACTTATCAGCAGCATTAATAGATGGGCGTTTTTTAGTCATAACTGATAGTCCCAAAGCCACAGAACGAGCGATCGATGCCTACAAAAATCAAACATCCCTAGCGACAACAGGGGGCTTTGCTGAGAATTTTCCGAAAATTGCCAATTATCAACGCTTTGGTCAGTTTTATATCAATGTGCCAACAGCAGCTAAAATAGCCGCAGCTTCTCCAAACCGCCCTTTACCCGCTCAAGTTTTAGCTCAACTGCAAAATAACCAAGGTTTAGCAGGGACAATGACTTTAGAGGCAGAAGGAATCCGCTTCAAGGGCGTTTCTTGGCTAAATCCTAATAGTCAACGTGTGCTGGCGGTGGAAAATAAAGCTGGGAAAATGCAAAGTCGCGTACCAGCAGAAACTTTAATGATGCTTTCGGGAGGAAACTTACAGAGGTTATGGGGAGATTACGTTTTAACATCTCAAGGAAATCCCCTCTCACCGATCGCACCAGAACAACTCAAAGGTGGGATAAAATCTCTTACCACTCTAGATTTAGATAAGGATTTGCTCAGTTGGATGAAAGGCGAGTTTTCCTTATCAGTGATTCCTAATACTCCCAAAGAAGGTTCACCAAATGATTTTCGGGCGGGTTTGGTGTTTATGGTACAGGCTAGCAATGCCGGTGGGCAAAGCCTACGCAATTCAGCCGAAGCATCCATAAAACAATTGGATGATGTGATGAGAAATCAATACCAGTTCCAAGTGCAACCTGCAAAAGTTGCAGAGCAACCTGTTGTCAACTGGATTTCACCTTATGGTACTTTAACTGCCACCCACGGTTGGTTAGATGGAGATGTCGCTTTTTTAGTAGTGGGCGCTCCCATCACTGATAAAATTGTTCCTAAGCCCAACAACACACTAGCTAGCACGATCCCATTCCAACAAACAGTTCCTACAGAACCAAATCCAACAAATGGTCAATTTTTTCTGGATGTGGAACGAACTGTGAACAATTTCCCTTTACCAACTCTAATTCCCAATCAACAAACTTTGCTAGCTGCAACACGCTCGATTGGGATGACATCTGCTGTCAGCGACAGTCGTAGTAACCTCTACGACATTTTTATAGCACTCAAAAAAGTTAGTAATACGAATCCCTTGCCTAGTCCAGAAAGGAATAATAGCAACTCGTCTAGATAAGAGAGCAGGGGGCAGGGGAAGCAGGGGGAGACAAGGGGGACAAGGGGGACAAGGGGGACAAGGGGTGAGAACTTGAAACAAGTCTTTCCCAATTCCCAATTCCCAATTCCCAATGCCCAATTTCCAATTCTCCTATCCCATAACCCTGTAAGCATATAGGATCAGAACAGTCAGAATCCATATTTTAAATCATCCACGGAGAGAACACTTTATGAATCTGGTTGTACTCCAGAACTGGCTGGACAATGCCTCCTTTGCCATATTATTGCTAACAATGCTGGTGTATTGGGGAGGAGCGGCTTTTCCGAATCTGCCTTATCTAGCCGCTTTGGGGACAGCTGGGATGGCGATCGCTAATTTGTGTATGGCGACTCTACTAGGGGCAAGATGGATAGAAGCTGGTTACTTTCCCCTAAGTAATCTTTATGAATCCCTGTTTTTCTTAACTTGGGGAATTACCACTGTCCATCTAATTGCTGAAAGTAGTAGCCGTAGCCGCTTAGTAGGAGTTGTTACAGCTCCGGTGGCAATGTTGATCGCTGCTTTTGCGACTATGACATTACCATCCCAAATGCAAGCGTCAGAACCCCTAGTACCTGCCTTGAAGTCAAATTGGTTGATGATGCACGTCAGCGTCATGATGTTGAGTTATTCTGCTTTGATGGTGGGTGCGTTATTAGCGATCGCTTTTCTGATTGTCACTCGCGGTCAAAACATCCAGCTACAAGGCAGTTCTGTCGGTACTGGTGGCTATCGCAGCAACGGCTACCGCTTGCACAAAGCAGCTGAACTAATTTCTCAACCACCAGCCCCTTCTGCTGAAAATAACGGCTTTGCTCGTTTTGAAAGTAGTAGCAACGGCAATGGTAACGCTAACACTGCCGTTTTGAATTTAGTAACTACTTCTGAACCTCAAACTGTAGCATCTGCCGAACCTCTTTCACCTCAGCGCCTTAGCCTTGCCGAAACCCTCGACAACATCAGCTATCGCATCATCGGACTCGGATTTCCCTTGTTGACAATTGGCATTATTGCTGGTGGCGTTTGGGCTAACGAAGCTTGGGGTTCTTACTGGAGTTGGGACCCTAAAGAAACTTGGGCATTAATCACCTGGTTAGTATTCGCCGCCTATCTCCACGCCCGAATCACTCGCGGTTGGCAAGGCCGCCGTCCCGCAATTTTAGCCGCCACTGGCTTTGTTGTTGTTTGGATTTGCTATCTCGGTGTAAATCTTTTGGGTAAAGGTTTGCATTCTTACGGCTGGTTCTTTTAATAACCTCACCCCTAACCCTCTCCAGCAATGGAGAGGGAGAAAAGAGCAGATTTAAATTTACTATTATCTCTTGGGAATTATTTCGGATGAAGTGTTATATCACTGGAAAATATAGATTTAGTGATAGGACATTTTTATGGAAGATGGATTTGAGAGACTTAATCATGATGAAGTTGTGTCTATAGAACCAGACACCTTTAATAAATTAGATATTGCTAAAACTTTTAAAGTCCGTGATTTGATTACCGCAATTAAGGAATATATTGGAGCGGAAGAAACAGACGAAGTAAATTTGTATACCCAAGGATTAAATTGTGAAGTTTTGCAATTTAGTACTCAAGGATGGAAAAAAGGAAAAGTTAGACTTGCTTTAGAATTTTGTCCTGATGAATCAGAATCACCACTTGATGAGATTTTTCAAAAGCTCAAACAAGTAGAAAAATAAAATTGTTATTTGTTGTAATTGATAATTAAATTATCAATTACAAATAGTTATAAGTCCTTTTTTAGCAGATGAACAATGTGGTTCAGACCCCAGTTAAAAAACTAACTAATGCTTGAAAACTAATACTAAGTCAAAAAATTTACGCGCAATGACCGAATTATCTCTACTACTTTCCCCGAACTAGAACTAGCTCTTAAAGAAGTTGTAGCTGCAAGCCAAATTCCAAAACTATAAGGATTTATAATTAATTTGTCTCTCCTGGGAACTATAGATTTAGTTACAGGAGCAAGATTTATGAATGATGAATGGGAACCTCTAAATCCTGAAAAAGATGTTGTGCATTTTCACCAAGAAGCGTTTGAAAATTTACCCCGCACTCAAATAGTCTTTCAGCTTTTAAAGGAAGTAAAAAAATTTTGGGCAAAACACTGTACCTCATCAGGTTCAAAAGTATTTGACGAAGGATTTGAATGTTATGTTTTAATACCTGGTAAACAATGGCGGACAGGCAAAATTAGATTCAGTCTAGAATTTTGCCCTGATGAAACTGAAATTGAAGGAAAACAAGAAAATAATCGCTTAGATATCAATCCAGAAAGTTCTCCGCTCGATGACCTTCGGCAGCAACTCAACGAAAGTGAAAATTAATACCCAAATCGTAATTGTCGATGCACATGATATAAGAGACAATTATCTTTGTCCGTCGGCGCTAAAAAATCCAAAATGGTATGGACTCCTCTACACGCAAAAATACATCGCACCATCCGATCGCGCCACTTGTTTGAGCGCAACCAGCGACTATTAATCGCTGTCTCCGGCGGACAAGATTCTTTGTGTTTAATAAAATTACTTTTAGATTTACAATCCAAATGGGGATGGGCTTTAGGTATTGCTCACTGCGATCATCGTTGGCGTTCTGACTCCCAAGCTAATGCTCATCACGTTGAAAACCTAGCTGAAACTTGGGGTACATCCTTTTATTTAGAAACAGCGAACGAACCTATAAATAGTGAAGCGGCTGCACGCGATTGGCGCTATCAAGCTTTAAGTGCGATCGCTCAGGCGAACAATTATCAATATATAGTTACAGGACACACCGCCAGCGATCGCGCCGAAACTCTCCTCTACAACTTAATTCGGGGTACTGGTGCTGATGGTTTACAAGCCTTGACTTGGCAACGCCCTCTGACTACAGGCATTATGCTAGTGCGCCCACTTTTAGAAGTCACTCGAATACAAACAGAGCAATTTTGTCAAGAGTTTAAATTGCCAATTTGGGAAGATTCCACCAATCAAGATTTGCAATATGCCCGCAACCGCATTCGCCAAGAGTTAATACCATATTTACGGGGAAATTTCAATCCCCAAGTAGAATCAGCCTTAGCTCAAACAGCAGAACTTCTCCAAGCAGAAGTAGAATATCTCGAAAAAGCTGCCCAGCAGTTGCGGGAAGAGGCATCTACTTTTTCCTCATCTCCCCTACTCCCTACTCCCCACTCCCCACTCCCCTTACGCCTAAATCGTCGGGTATTGCAGAAAGCACCATTAGCACTGCAACGTCGCGTGATGCGTCAGGTGTTGCAGCAAATACTTACTGATGCAGCGAATTTTGAACACATTGAGAAATTAACGGCTTTAATTACAGCGCCAAACCGTTCGCAAACTGATCCATTTCCTGGTGGTGCGATCGCTCAAGTAGAAGGTGACTGGATTTATTTAAAATAGTTAGGAGTTAAAAGTTATGAGTTAAAAATCTTTAATTCATCACTCCTAACTCCTAATTTATGAAGAAGGGGAAGGGGGAAAGGTAAAAACCTCGCCCCTTGTGGGCGACCTGCTCATCCCTTTCCCCTTTAACCTTTTCCCTTTTATTAAGACGCTAATAATTCTGGCTGGGGCATTAAACCTTGGAGAGTGTGGCGCAACTGGGCGATCGCTTGCACTTGATGATCGCCAGTTTCCTGGAATTTATCCAAAGATTCTGCAATTCCTTGCAGCTTTTGCCGTAAGCCATCAAGAGAATCCTGAATTGGTTGTAGTGCTTCTTGATAAAGATTGACTCGACCACAACATTCAGCAGTTGTTCTTCGCAGAGAAAGCAAATTTTCTTCGATCGCTTTCAGTTCTCGGCGCTTTTCATCCAAATCGTGGGTTTGATTGTCAATCATTCCCTGATTTAGCTCAACACCAGAACGGATTTGATCAATTTCACGTTCTAGCTTTTGGATTTCCTGCGAATATTGTTGTCTCTGGGTTTCTATTTGTAATAGAACTGGTTCTAAATTAACTTTATTACCATCTTCTTCCTCAACAACAGTATGTCCTTGTCGCCGTAGCAATACAGCTTGGTGTTGCTTGAGAAACTTCTGATGCTGTAACATATTGCGGCGTTGTCCCACCAAACTGGAGTTTAGCATCTGATAGAGGTCTTTTTCATCCGTTAATTCCAGTTCCAAATTGATGTGATCCTGGTCAGATGCTTGGCTTAATTTATTTTGCAGTTCTTCTATAGCTTCTTGTTTATATTTCAGTTCTTGTTCTTGATCGTGAACAAAGCTAGCATCTATTTCTAGCTTATGCTGCAAGTCTTGGACTATCTTTTGTAGTTCTTCTAAAGACATTTTATCCAAAGCTTCCACATTCGCTTGTTGGCCGAGAACTACATCACTAGAGGTTGCAGCTAAAGAGTGAATTTGTTGATATAACTCTTCAGCATTTCGTAACTGCTCTTTGATTATCCGGGCATACTCTTGCTTGCTAGTCAGGTCAGCTTTATTTATTTGCAACTGGGCTGTTTGCTGAACTAGAGTATTTTGTGCTTCTTGCAATGCGTTTTGGCGATCGCTAAAGGTTTGCGACAACCGCTCCACTTCTTCTTGCTGCTGTGCGATCGCAGTTTTTTGTTCTTCTAGTTTTTGCCAGTGTGGATTTAGAGTCGCTTGCTGCTTTTCCACCAATTCAAAAGCCAGATTCAGGTGTTCCCTGACTGTTTCCGTGGGAGCTACGCGATTAGATAAGCGATCGAGTAACTCACTCATTACCCGACTTTGCTCTTCATCCAAAACCGTCCCTTGTTTAAAATCTGCTTGACGTTCCTCTAGACGGCGCTGCTCACCCCGCAAATGTTCCCAAGCGCCTTCCAATTCTAGGCGGTTGCGTTCAACTTCTGTTTTTAACCGTTCAATTTCTTGGCGGGATGTGTCAACTTCTTGTTTTTGCTGCTCTAGTTGTTGCAACTCCTCTTCCATGTTTTGCAACTGTTCTGAGCGTACTTCCATATCCATTTCACGGCGATTCAACTCTTGCGCCTGAAATGTTAACGACTGTTTCCACTGATCAATTTCATCTTCCTTGAGCTTAAATTTCTCCAATTGGCGGGAAAAATTCTGCAAAATATTGACTAGTGGCCGCCCTGCTTCTTGAATTCGCTGCACTTGACGATTCGGATTTAGTTCAACCAGTACCAAAGCGCCATCATTTAATTTGCTTGCGTCCTCAGCAGCAATCACTTCCTCCGACACAGTACTCCAATTCTGGTCAGTTCGCTGACAAGCAAGCAGTTTCAATTCAGTTTTGCCGCTGCCACTGAGTAAACCACCTTTCTGTTTTTGTACTTCTGCTAAATACAGCACACCGTTAGTCCTTTATTGATGCACTTAAAGTTCGTGTTTTGAGATATACCTTAAATAATTCTGTTAACTTGTCTCCCTGAACCCATGTTTAGGAAAACAAGACAGACAAAACTATAGACGCAATATATTACGCCTTGATATTTATAAAAGCGATTTGGTCACGCCTTTATATTTTGTACTGATGACAGTGATGATGACTTCCGTGTTTACACTAGCTTTGTCAAAGTGTATTACGAAAGATTAAGCTTTATAGTTGAATCTATTCCCTAATGCCAACAAGGAGAAGGGTAAAAATCTTGCCGATACTCCATAATCAATACTTAAACTACCTGCTCTAAAAATGGAAAAATTGCAGGACACAATTCAAAAATAATATTTAACGGTATTACAAGGAGTACTTTTTAGGTAAATGCAGGGAAATTTAAGCGAAATTGATATTTGCAGTATCCTGCAATTGATTGCGTTGGGACAGCGAACTGGGCAACTATGGGTAGAAGCTCATAGCTCTCACCATAACAAAAAGCTGAGTGGAGAGCGAGCAAACATTTATCGCCCCAAACAACAGTCTTGGTTCGTCTTTTTCCTCAATGGTCAAATTATCTATTGCCGAGAAGGTGAGAGTAATTTATCCAGAATTAACGATTATTTACGTCATTATCGAGTCGAGATGCGACTCACCGACAAACAGATTGCCTCTCTACCATCAACCGACTCACCAGAGTATGCCTATCTGTGGGCACTTTTGGAGCGGAATATTATCAACCCCAAGATAGCTGGTAGCATCATTCACGGCTTGGTGCATGAAACTCTGTTTGATCTGCTGAGTTTACACCAAGGAAACTTCATTTTCCATCAGGGTGCGGCACTTGCCCCACAATTAAACACTTTCGAGATTGCTCCATTTGTTACAAAAATTACGAAGCAGGTGCAAGAGTGGAAGGAACTCTATCCGCATATTCAGTCTCCTGAACAATTGCCAGTGCTATCTGACAAAGTTCAGCTACAATCATCGCTACCAGAAGCAACTGTAGAAAAATTACAACATTGGGCTGATGGTAAAACATCCTTGCGTCAACTGGCTCGCTATCTCAACCGAGATATTTTGACAGTTGCTAAGGCAATATATCCTTATGTGCAACAGAGTTGGCTACAACTAGTATATTCAGCCACAACTAAACCAGATCCCCACAATGACAATTGGGAATTGAAGGGAAAACACAGGGGGCGGATAGTATGTATTGACGATGCGATCGCCATCGGTGAGACTATAAATTCGATCTTACAACCACAAGGCTATGAAGCGATCGCTCTCACCAATCCCTTAGAAGCACTGAGTCTGGTTTTTCAACTCAAACCCGATTTAATTTTGTGCGATATAACCATGTTGGAATTGGAAGGGTACGAGGTTTGCGCCATGTTGCGACATTCGACAGCATTTCGGCTCACACCGATTATCATGCTTACTGGTAAAGATGGATTTATTGATCGAGTCAAAGCTAGTATGGTCGGGGCAACAGATTATTTAACAAAACCATTTACAGAGACTGAATTACTCATGATTGTAGAGAAATATCTCAAAATAGAATTCTATGAAAATGGGGACTAGGGAATAGGGAGTAAGGGCTGGGGGAAAACATAACTTGTTGATCTACTAAAAGATCAGTTAAAAGATGTTATCACAGAGTCAGCTAACTCAGTGAAACCTCAATATCCAGGAAAATAGTGAGAACATACAATTAATTTATACAGTTAATAATTGCGGAGGAATCAGGGAATGTTCCAAATAGGAACGTCTACATCAGGAGGTAAATAGACATTTATGAGTACAGTTCTGATTGTGGAAGACAGTATCGCGCAAAGGGAGATGATTACAGACCTCCTAAAAGCAACTGGCCTAACAGTTACCCATGCCAGCGATGGATTAGAAGCATTGGAGGCAATCCAAATAGCGCCTCCCGATTTAGTGGTGTTAGATATTGTCATGCCCCGGATGAACGGCTACGAAGTTTGTCGGCGGTTAAAATCCGATCCCAAAACCCAAAATGTCCCGGTGGTCATGTGTTCTTCCAAAGGCGAAGAATTTGATCGCTACTGGGGTATGAAGCAGGGTGCAGATGCCTACATAGCCAAACCGTTTCAACCAACCGAGTTGGTAGGAACAGTCAAACAACTGCTGCGAGGATAAGGATAAAAGCAATATGGTCAGCAAACCGGACTTTTTAAGTGGTAGCGGTCAAGACCACTTCCGACCAGAATTACAAGTGGAAAGTCCTGAAGGTGAGTTACATTTGAGATTTTACATTCCCTCGCATCAGGAGTTTGCACTACAAGCAACTGGCATCCGAGAGGTAATTGAACTAAGTCCTGATAGAATCACCCCGATTCCTAATGCTTCTCCTTTACTTTTGGGTACTCTAAATTTACGAGGTCGAGTTATTTGGGTGGCTGATTTGGGTCAATTT
The DNA here is from genome assembly GCF_036917775.1 of Nostoc sp. Lineage (GTDB taxonomy): Bacteria > Cyanobacteriota > Cyanobacteriia > Cyanobacteriales > Nostocaceae > Nostoc. The sequence goes on along the minus strand of NZ_JBALEQ010000075.1, from coordinate 6,274 downwards.
CTGGGGGAAGCAAGTGCATTAAACACGGATAGAGCAGAAATTTCGGTGATTGCCATCGAGGAGCAAGACACAATAGTGGGTTTAGCAGTGGAGGAAATCGGTGGTATGGACTGGCTGGATGTCCAGAATCTTATGCCACCAACTAGTGTTCCAGATACTATGGTTCCCTTTTTACGTGGAGAGTGGTTACTAAGTGCTAAAAATAATCAGTGTCTAAGACTGCTCGATCAAATGGCAATTGTACGGAGTGCTAGGTGGGCAGGATGAAATTGGAGGAGGAAATGGCAGCAAGTATTGATAATTACGAACCAACATATCAACAGGCGATGACCGCCTATGTTCAAAGGAATTATGAGGTTGCCGCCACTTTAGTTGATCAAGTGGTGCAAAATCTACCAAATGACCCCAACACTCATTTGTTAAGGGGTCACATCTACTATGTTTTGCAACAGTACGATGTTGCAAAAGAAGAATATCAACAGGTATTAAGCTTGACTAACGAACAAGAAATTATTGGTTTTGCCAATAATGGAATTGAAAATATCAATCAATATTTACAGTCATTCGGTGGACAGATTGATACATCAGAAAGTCAAGAGCAGATAAATTCCTTAGAGATGTCTGATCCACTGGCATATAGCGAACCAGAATTAGAAGATTTGGGCTCTAGTGAGGAGTTTGACAGTAATAACCTTGATTTGAACTTTTTTGGAGAGCATCAAGAAACTGGGGATGGGGTTGCAGAACTATCTGCAAATAGTCCATTTGACATCCCCACAGAAGATAGTATTGGGATGGGAAAAATATCAGATTCTTCTATAGCTTTTGGTGACGATCCTTTTGCTTTGGATGAAGAATCAGAGGAACAAAATTTAAATAGCAGTAGTTATGAGGAAAAAACAGAATTAGATTTGCCTGCTTTTTGGCAGGAAGATATTTCAGAAGAAAGCCATGAAGAATCATTAGTAAATAGTCATTTTTCAGAGAATGAGATAAATCGCGATCGTGGAAATTCAGCTATTGACAATAATAAATCTTCATCTTTTAATTCACAAACTAGTAGTAGCGAAAATAATTTCTCTGATTTGTTGAGTGAGCCAAAGTCTTCAGAGCCTAAGATTGGGAATTTAGAATATAATAAATCTAATTTTGGAGACGAGACTTTACTTATTGTTGTTGAAGAAGAACCTATAAATAGTTCGACAGCTACAAATAACAATAGTAGATATGATTTGCCTGAAACCGAAGCACATGATTGGTTGAAGTCAGAAGATTTGGAAGCAGAGCAAGAGTTTAAGCCAGAATCATCTGATAATTATTCATCTTTTAAGAGCGATCTCCCTCTGGAAGAAAAGCAGATGAAATCAAGTGAAGTCATCAGCAAAAATAGCTTTGATGATGAAAATTTTGATATGGAAGCATTTGAGTCTGCCTTTGGCTCAGATGGTTTAAGTTCTTATGAAGAATCAAGCACTATACTGAATGGAGAAAATTCTAAGAGCAATATTGATTTTCTAGATGACTTTGAGGAATTTGACGATTTAGGAAACATTCCAGGGTTTGACCTGATGGAAGAAGATTCTAACTTCGGTGATGCAGCAATGTATTCTGCTCCAGCAGAAACTAGTGGCAGTGTACGTCAAAGCACGGATACTTCTGGAAGCAATGCAGCCGATCGCGAAGAGGAACTATTTTCGATGACTGGTTCCCATGAAGGAGTTCCAGTCTTTAGCCAAACAGATGTCTCGAAACTAGAACCCAATGTTAGCGTCGAGCAAGGCTGGTTAGCACCATTAGAAAATGCTTCCATAGAACGGAAACAATGGTTGATTGCTGGAAGTGTGGGCATTGTCTCAGCGCTAGTTGTAGCCACAGTTAGCTTTGTCGCAACCACATTTTCGCCAGCCCAACAACGTGAATCAGTACGAAACACAGGTTGGGCAATGTCCCTAGCAGCCGGGATTGCCGGTTTTACCACCGCAGGCTTTATGGGAAATCTTGCACTCAAACAAATTCGGCGCACAACCAATGATCTGCAAGCTCAGTTTGAAGCTGTACGCCAAGGAAATTTGAATGCTCAAGCCACAGTGTTTTCTGAAGATGAATTGGGGCATTTATCCACTGGCTTTAATGAAATGGCGCGGGTAATTTTCACAACAACAAGTGAAGCCCAACGGAAAGCCGATGAACAAGAAGAAGCCAAGGAAAACCTGCAACGTCAGGTGATTCGCCTTTTGGATGATGTGGAAGGAGCTGCTAGAGGCGATTTAACAGTCCAAGCTGAAGTGACAGCCGACGTTCTAGGAGCCGTAGCCGATGCTTTTAACCTGACAATTCAAAACCTGCGAGATATTGTGCAACAGGTAAAAGTGGCAGCGAAGGATGTAACAAAAGGTGCAACCAACTCTGAAACTTTTGCTAGAGCCTTATCTAGTGATGCTTTGCGCCAAGCAGAAGAGTTAGCAGTAACGCTGAATTCTGTACAGGTAATGACCGACTCGATTCAACGGGTAGCAGAGGCGGCGCGGGAAGCTGAAACCGTTGCTCGTGATGCTAGTACGATCGCTCTCCAAGGTGGTGAAGCGGTAGAAAATACCGTCGCAGGTATTTTAGAAATTCGAGAAACCGTTGCCGAAACCACTCGCAAAGTGAAGCGGTTGGCGGAATCTTCTCAAGAAATTTCTAAAATTGTGGCGTTGATTTCGCAGATTGCTTCCAGAACCAACTTGTTAGCACTCAATGCTAGTATTGAGGCGGCAAGAGCGGGAGAAGCTGGACGCGGGTTTGCGATCGTAGCAGACGAAGTGCGCCAGTTAGCAGATAAATCTGCTAAATCCCTCAAGGAAATTGAACAAATTGTGATGCAAATCCAAAGCGAAACAGGTTCTGTAATGACCGCGATGGAAGAAGGCACACAACAAGTAATTAAAGGGACAAAATTGGCAGAAGAAGCCAAGCGATCGCTCGAAAATATTATTCAAGTGGCGAATCGTATTGATATTCTTGTGCGTTCTATTACCAGCGACACTGTGGAACAGACTGAAACCTCCCGCGCTGTGGCTCACGTAATGCAATCAGTAGAACTAACTGCACAAGAAACTTCCCAGGAAGCACAGCGAGTTTCAGGTGCCCTACAACACTTAGTAGGTGTATCCCGTGACTTGATCGCCTCCGTTGAACGTTTCCGAGTGGAAACGATGGAAACCAGATAAAAAAGTTAGGAGTTAGGAGTGAGGAGTTAGAACTAAAAATCACAACTCACTACTTGAAATAAAGTTAGGAGTTAGGAGTAAAAAGTTAGCAATAAAAATTACAACTCATAACTCATAATTCATAACTCACAACTCATAACTCATAACTCACAACTAACAACTAACAACTCATAACTCATAACTTTTGCTATGCTGCCGGAACAACAACAGCGGATTTTGGGTTACTTTATCGAAGAAGCCAGGGATCACCTGAATACCATTGAGCAGGGGTTACTGAATCTAGAAGGTACCCTGAACGACCCGGAAATGATCAGTGAAGTCTTCCGGGCGGCTCACTCCATCAAAGGAGGAGCGGCGATGCTTGGATTGACTAGCATCCAGCATACCTCCCACCGTCTGGAAGATTGTTTTAAAGTTCTTAAAGATAATCCGGTTAAGATTGACCAAAAGTTAGAGTCTTTATTTCTTGGTGTATCTGATACCCTGAAATCGCTGTTAGAGCATTTGAGCGGGCCTTACGGTCTTTCTGAAGATGCAGCGAATACTTTGATGTCAGAAACGGAACCAGTCTTTCAATGGCTATATGAACATCTAGAACTACTTGTACAACAAGGAAAAAGTGGGGTATCTAGCAATCCTGACGCAACAGAACTACACACAACCTCTGTAGAGAATGTCTCCACACTTACAGAACTTTTCCTGCGGCGAGATATTCCTAACTTGGCAGAAGACACCTATCAGGAATCTCCAGAAATATCTGTCTCAGTAGCACCTCAGCAGGTGCGAGACACTCGCGGACTCGCTAACGCTGCGCGATCGCCAGTCACCGCTAAAGAACATAATAATTGGGGCGAGTTTCAAGCCCAAGTGCTGCAAACACTGCGAGAAATGTTGCAACTGTTTAAGCAAACCACAACACCCTCAACTCGGCAAAACCTTCAACAATGCTGTTACCAGTTAGTCAAACTAGGTGAGACTTGGAATTTGTCCAAGTGGTGTGGTTTATGTCAAGCAGCAGCCAGTGCGATCGGCAATCCTGAAAATAGTTATCTGACTTTAGCTAAAATTGTCATTACCGAAATCAAGCAAGCTCAAGAATTAGTCCTGCAAGGTAGAGAAGCCGAAATTGCAATTAGTCAGCAACTAGAAGCACTTTTGAGCTTGGCAGAAATTGATCTGTTAGAAGTTACTCCTGATTTGTTTGATGAACAGTCTGCGGTTTTGACAGAATCATCAACTACATCAGAGGCAATTTTTGAGGGTAACACCGAGCAGTTAGACCTAGCCCAAACAACCGAGGAACTTAATCTATATAAGGATACTAGCGATAGTACAGCATTAGTGAGTGGCTACGCCAACGTCAAGAGCGATCGCCCATCTGTTCAACAAGGGACACCACTCAACGCTGCAACTCACACTAGTTTTTCTTTCACCACACATGACGAAGCACATCCAATCAGTAACAATCTTGACCCCAATGGGCCAGAGGTAGGAATAGCTGAGTTAAATACCCTTGCCGATTTATTTGCAGGTGAGACTCCCGAACTAGATGAAGGTTGGCATAAAGATGAAACTTTAGATATTGTTGCCAGCGATGATTTTGGAATTGATTTCAGCAACACTGACGCTGAAGATACTCATAGCGATTTATCTGATTTACTCTCCTTGGATCAAGTCGCAACTACAGCCACGACAGAAGATTTATCCCTGTTATTTGGCGACAATTTCCTAGAAAAAGAGAATTCAGAACCGCAACATCAACAAACATCTGCTACGATTCCAGAGTTAAGTTCTATTAACGTACTTGATATAAATTTAGACTCTTCTTCCGAAGATTTACAAGAATTTATTGATATTCCTAGTGAGACAAATCAGCTTGCTGGTGTTAACAAAAACGATGTAGTTGAAGATTTGTTGACACTAGGGCTAGATGATAATACAGAAATATTGCCTACAGACGAAGTGACTCAACCAGAAACTGAGGCATTCGCCAGTGTGGAACTATCGACCAATCAACCAAATAGTTTTGATAACTTATTCTCAGAAACTAGAAATGCCAATTGGGTAGAAGAAATTACCCCTAGTGACTATATAGAATTACCCCAGGAAACAGGCTTCTCTTCAGACAATCTGTTTGCTGAAATGGAAGAAGAGACACTACTGCCTACAAAGGAATCAGAAATCGTTGATTTATTTGATATATCTACAGTAACAACACCTGAATTCTCTCAATCAGAAAATGATCTGAGTAGCTTCTGGAATCAGGAGAATACAGAGGAACAGGACGATTTCAATTCCTTAATTGATCAGAATGTAGAAAGGGCGTTAGAGGAGAGTTTGTTTGCTACAACTGATGATATTTTTGCCGACAGTCAGCAACCTATATCTTCTGATAGAGGTAGTTTTGGCTTGGAAGAATTGGATATCAATTTCCAGCAAGAAGAGCAGCTAGATTTGATATTCTCATCAGATTCTGGAGATGATTTATTTGATGAATTAGCACAGAGTGACTCAAGTATTTCCTCGGTAATCAGCAATACCTCCACGCTGGAAACGCCTTTTTTCACGCAGCATCTAGGGGAAGAAACTCTCAGACCGCAACAACCAGAAGCTTTAGATTTTGCTCCAGAATTTACTCATCAGCCCCCAGAAATATCTGCTGTTGATCTGGAACTTGATTCATTCGGCTCTTTCGATGAAAATTCACAACTGCTGTTTGAAGATGTCGCTACATCAACCTATATTCAGATGGAAACCACAGAGAATACTGTGGATGAACTATCTCTTACAGAAACTTTAGATTCAGTCCAATCACAACCAGATGATTTGTTCGGCTCTTTCGATGAAAATTCACAACTGCTGTTTGAAGATGTCGCTACAGACTCAACCTATATTCAGATGGAAACCACAGAGAATACTGTGGATGAACTATCTCTTACAGAAACTTTAGATTCAGTCCAAGCACAGCCAGATGATTTGTTCGGCTCTTTCGATGAAAATTCACAACTGCTGTTTGAAGATGTCGCTACAGACTCAACCTATATTCAGATGGAAACCACAGA